>CAMDGL010000031.1 GCA_945897845.1 Chitinophaga pinensis
ACCACGCGATTCAAGTGAAACAACTTTGGTAATTCCCTTGTCTTTAAAATGGGTTGAGATCTCATCAACCACCTGTTTAAAGGCGGCTGGTTCTTTCAATAAAGTGGTAATATCTTTAAAACTTATACCCTCAATAGGATAATTTTCAACCGCACGAACAAAATTTTTAAGCTCCATTTTTTGATTTTATAAGTTCCACGTGGAACATTAACGTCCTAAGAGGACAAGTAAAACATTAATATCAGACGGACTGACTCCCGAAATACGACTGGCCTGACCAATGGTTTCCGGTTGAATCTCGGTCAGTTTTTGTCTCGCCTCTGTACTTATTGTATGCATACTGCTATAATCGAATCTTCCGGTAATGGTAATATTTTCCAATCTTCGGTATTTATCAGCAACCAATTTTTCACGGTCAATATAGCCGGCATATTTGATTGCTATCTCGGCAGCCTCCAAAATTTCATTAAACCGATCTTCAGGCACAAACTTCAGAAATGATTTAAACGGTGCAATGTCTTCAGTTAAATCAAATATCGAAATCTGAGGACGTAGAATAATATCAATTAATTTAACTCCCTGCTTCAATGCGGAAGAACCTTTTGCTTCCAAAATAGAATCAATATATTGCGGCTTAATGGAAAACCCGGATACAAATTCGATGATTTTATCGACCGCGTCTTTCTTTTCCATATACAAATCATACCGTCCCTTTTTAGCCAAACCTAATTCATAAGCCCGTGCAGTCAGTCTGAAATCAGCATTATCCTGGCGCAATAATATTCGGTATTCCGCTCTGGAAGTAAACATCCGATATGGTTCATCAACGCCTTTGGTAACCAAATCATCGACCAAAACCCCTATATAAGCTTCGTCCCGTTTCAGAACAAAAGGTTCGAGCCCCTTCACTTTTTGATGTGCATTTATTCCGGCAACAAGACCCTGCGCTGCAGCTTCCTCATATCCGGTGGTGCCATTAATCTGTCCGGCAAAAAACAAGTTTTTAACAAGCTTTGTTTCGAGCGAATGAAGCAACTGAGTAGGATCAAAATAATCATATTCTATTGCATAGCCTGGCCTGAAAATGCGAACATCTTCTAATCCCGGAACCTTTTTCAAGGCACGTAATTGAACATCCCAGGGCAAAGAAGATGAAAACCCGTTTAGATAATATTCGATGGTATCCTCCCCTTCCGGCTCTAAAAAAAGTTGATGTGAAGTACGTTCAGCAAAAGTGACAATTTTTGATTCAATGCTCGGACAATAACGGGGACCGGTACTTAGAATAGTTCCATTATACATCGGAGAATCAGCAAATCCTTCTTCAAGAATACTATGAACTTCTGCATTGGTATAAGTAATCCAGCAACTTTTTTCCTTTAAGTTGGATTTTATTTCAGGCAAAAAAGAAAAACTATGTGTGACTTTATCCCCTCCCTGTTCTTCCAGTTTTGAAAAATCAACAGATCTGCCATCAATACGAACCGGAGTACCAGTCTTTAACCTCCCGGTTTTAAAACCGACATTTAACAACTGATCTGAAATATGATATGATGCACTCTCTCCTATCCTGCCGCCTTCCATTTGTGCTTTACCAATGTGCATCAAACCGTTTAAAAATGTTCCGTTCGTTAATACAACCGATTTGGAATAAAAATCAACTCCTATCTTTGTTTTAACGCCACTGACAACATTGTCTTTTATATGCAATGAAGTAACAGCATCCTGCCATAAATCAAGATTTTCCGTTTTCTCCAAAACGTGACGCCACAATTCAGTGAAACGCACCCGGTCACACTGTGAACGTGGGCTCCACATTGCCGGACCTTTTGACTGATTCAACATTCTGAACTGAATGCTTGACTTGTCGGTAACAATTCCGGAGAAACCACCCAAAGCGTCAATTTCACGTATTATCTGACCTTTTGCTATACCACCCATTGCCGGATTGCAAGACATTTGTGCATATTTGGTCATGTCCATTGTTATCAGCAATGTTTTTGAACCCAAATTTGCAGCTGCAACTGCAGCTTCGCAACCCGCATGGCCTCCCCCAACAACAATCACATCGTAAAACGGTAACATCTATATCTATTTAATTATTAATCAACTATTTGATAGATTTTTAAGGTAAAAATCCTCCTTTTGGGTCATCAATAGTTTGTCTTTTTTAGCTTTATCTTTATATCCCAACAAATGCAGAACTCCATGAATTATAATTCGTGACAATTCATTTTCAAAACCGGTTTTAAACCCCAAAGCATTCTCTTTTACCCGATCACAACTAATAAAAATATCTCCTGAAATGACATTGTTCTCAACGTAATCAAAAGTAATGATATCAGTAAAATAATCATGATTCAGATATTGCTTATTAACTTCAAGCAAATAATCATCAGAACAAAAAATAAAGGAAATATCTCCCAATGTTTTACTTTCAGAAATAATAGTTTCCTTAATCCAGCTGTTCATTTTTCTTTTCTGAATCCTTGGAGCAGGAACATCTTCATTACAATAATTAATACTCATTCAGGTAAAGTAAATAATATATAAACTTTTCTTCCATCTTCTTTAAAAACCAGTTCGTCGGCAATTTGACGTATAATATAAATTCCACGTCCACTTTCACATTTTATATTTTCAGGTAAAGTCGGATCAAATAAAATATCGCAAAATCCATCTCCTTCATCTTCTACTTCAACATGCAACTGATTTTCAAAAACATTCAATCTTATAAATACTTTTTTTTCAGTATCTAATTTATTTCCGTGCAAAATAGCATTGCTAACGGCTTCGCTTATTCCAAGAAAAATATGATTAAAAGAAATTTTACTAAGAGAAAATTCATTAAAAACCTCCTCCAGAAAAACCCTGACCTTATTTATGTTCGTCAGTTTTGAATCTATAACTAAAAAACGTTCCAAAACTAATTCTTAATTTGGTTTAAAAAGTTATTGTATTTCTGATCGTAAAAATTACGCAATTGATAATTGCTTCTTTTTAACAGTTCATTCTCATTTTTGGTTTTGTTATTAAACTCAAAATAACCTTCAGGATTAACCTTCTTAATATCATTGGCTGTTTTCGATTCACGTTCATCCTCAAAATCACGTTCAATTTCAGATTTTTCAGCTTCTAGTAATTTTGATAAAATAAGGTTTTGTCTATTTATCAACTCATTGCTAATGTTACGATTAATCAAATCCTTTCTCGATTGCTCCAATAATTGATCGATTGCCTGTAACTGTCCTTTTGCCTCTTTTCCAACCGATGAGCCATTAAGCATATCACGAATCAATTGCTGCATAATCTCCTGTTGTGCAATGGTTTGCCCAATACTTTTACCCATTTTACCCATATCACCGCTTTTCATCTGATCAATCATTTTCTGCAACTGCTCTTTGATAGAATTTTGACTCTCTTTGAGCGCGCCCATACTTGGTTTTGAACCTTTGCCTCCCGGTTTTTCACAATCTCCATCGCCACTACTGGCAGCCTCTTCCTGTTTCTTAATATTATCAAGCGCTTCGCTTAAAAATAAAGCCAAATTATTGGCCGCAGTAATACCATATTGCTGATACATTCTCGATCCTCCAATGTTTCCTGATTCAAGATTATCGAATGAATAATCAACATTATTTTCCAAAGACAATAATTCCTTGTTGATAATTGAGCTGATTTCAGGAGTACGTTTTGAAAGTGCGTAAAGCGAATCCTTCACAAATTCAACCTGACGCTGCATATTCTTTTGCTTTACTTTCATTTCGTTAATAAGCGGATTATTGTAATCAATTTTAGCAAGCGTATTAAGGAGGTTTTCCTGGTCAAAAGAAACCAAAATCAGATTACCGAGAATTTGTTTTATATCTTCTATATTTACGTTGTTCTCTTTCTTCTTGTTGCTTTTCAACATTTGATCGATTGAAAAAGCCAACTCTTCCAAACTTTTTACATTCTCCCCTATCCCATCGGAAGCTTTTTTGCGGTTTTTCTTTTCAACCTCTTTTAATATTTCCTTATAGTTTTCCTTAATATCTTTGAATTCATTTTCGAGTTCAAACAAATTCATCGGCTTTTCGAGGGTTTTATTAAAATCAAGTGCATCCTTATAATCCTTCTCAATTTCATCTAAATGATTTAAATTTTTGTTTTCCGAATCACCAGCCTCACCCAAATTATCCTTTTCCTTTATTTGCTCCTGAATTTGCTTTTCTGAACCTGCCAGCTTTTTCAACTCATCCAAAACCCTTTCAACTTTTTGCTCCACTTTCAATTTTTTAAGCAATTGCATATTTTTATCCAATTGTTTTGAAAGGTCGTCCAATCCGGTATTCATCTCCTTTGATAACTGATCAAACTTTTTCGGATCGAATTGTTTGGCCAATTCATTAAATTCTTCAAACAGCTTTTTTAGCTCGTCACTAAAAACTTCGTTCAGAAGCTCATCTATCTGTTGCTGTTTTTTTAGTATTTCCGCCTTGTCTTCCGAAAATGAATTAAGAAAATTATTTGCATCCTTATTTTGCTGTGCAATCTGTTCCAGTACATTTTCAAGTTCATTTTTTTTATTCACAATATCTTTTACTGTCTGAAATTTTTCCCAATCAGACATGTTTGAATTAATCTGTTTCATTTTGAAGTTTTCAAACTCCTGCTGTATCTCCTCTGTTAGCTTCGAACTTTTCTTTAAAAGCTGATCAATTGAATTCATATCAGAGTTTTCTTTTGCAAGTATTTCCTGATAATCAGGAAAACTGAAAGTAAAAGTTTCGCTGATAGTACGTTTAAAATGATTGATATAATCATTGTCGTAAACCGTAAAGTAATATTTAAACGATTTAGCCATACTTTTAACAGATTCAAAATCAAACGAATAATAAAAATCCTGATTTAAAAAATAAGGTGTGACCGGAATACTTATTAAACTGTCTTTTCCTTCCACGCTAATTATAAAAGCCAGTTGATGAAATCCGTAATCGTCAATTATATTGCCTTTAAAATGAAATCTTCTGAAATCAATGGAATCATTAACCTGCACTACCTTTATTTCAGGAAACAAATCCGGAATAACCTGAACTTTATAAACAAGGCTGTTTTCATCTTTTAACCTCGAATTCTTAATTGAAATCCTGTATTCCGCATTGCTTAAAAACGTCTTTTTTACTTCAAATGTATTTCCATCCTTAATTCCTGAAATAAAAGAACTATCACTTAAAACTATTTCAAGACTGTCAGTGTCCACCGTTTTAAATTTCCAAACTACGGTTGACCCGGAAGCAATTTTTAAATCACCAATGTTTTGAAGTATTTCGGTTTGCAGTCCTGTGTAACCTGGAGATAGAATATCAACAGTAAATTCTGAAACAAAAGGCTTATTAATTACTGAAATTTTATAATCGTTCGAAACATACTTTTTATCAGTAAAATATATTGAAAATGAACTATTAACATTTTCAATGGTATATTCAAACCTTTCATTTTCCTTTGTCATTAAAAAGTTATTTCCACCTATGTTTACATACACCATTTCTGGAATTTCCTTTCCTTTACAAAGTAATTGTAAATCAATAGATTCACCCATAACAACTTCTAAATCGTTATTTTCGAGCGTAAAAGTAAACGGAGCAGGCTTTTCAAAATTTTGCTGAATTCTTATCAACCTTACAGAACTTTCCTTAAACAATTCAGGAAAACTAATAAACCAAACAGAGAAAAATAGGACAACACTTAAAAAGGAAATAAAAACAAACTTCAAATCCTTCAGCTTTATAGAATCTGAAAATGAAAATATCTTTAACTCATTAATTTTCTGATCAATACTTGCCTTAGTTAACTCATCAGAATAATTTGAATGTGCTTCGGTTGATAATTCAATGATGTTGATTAACCGGTCTTTTATTTCCGGATACTTTATACTCAAATGTGTTGAAACATCGTAAAATGTCAATACTTTTCCAAGCCCTAATAATTTAATAAATGGCTTGACTATGAAATAGATAAAAATAAAAATAGTGAGTAAAACAGTGAAAACTGCAATGCTTAATTTAATCTTTGGGTTAAAGTAACTAAAGTATTCAAGCAGGGAGATACTGCTCCAATAAACAATTATCAGAAGGATAAAAAGCATTAAACCTCTTATCAACTGATAAAGGTAAAACTTCCGAATGTAGGAATTAAGCTTATCAACAAACTGTTTATAGTTTTTATCCATTAGTACAATCCATTCATTTATAACCAATTAAAATATTGACTTTTAAACAAGAATTTTAATCCGATGTTTATAAGTTCAGGTAAAATATCAAAAACTAATGACAAAGATATAGATTGATATTTGTATTAAATATTTTTTCGGAAAAGACAAGAAAAATTAACAAATACTAATTGTACCATGAATCAACAAAATTGTGCTTATTTTTGGACATCAATTTATTAAAAATAAAATGAATCAACAGATGTTATTATCGAAGCTATTAAATTTGCTTTCATATCTTTAAGTTGTTAATAAGACGTTTAAAAAAGAATATAAAAACACAGTTTTTAATATTGCAAGCAGTTCAATAAAAAGATATCAAAGGAATTAACAGGACATATTCATATTCATTCTTTTTAATTGAATTTTAAAGAATAATTATAATAATGAATAAAAAAATAAAAAAAGTGGGTATCCTTTTAACGTTTTAAGGAATTAACTATATTGGTTGATTAGAAAGAGCTACAATGAGTGAGAGATTGAAAATATTATTGGTGGAGGATAATCTTTTAAACCAAAGGATTGTAACTTTTAGTTTAAAAAAATTTAATCATGAAGTAACTATTGCCAATAATGGTTTAGAGGCTGTTGAGATATTTCGTGTACGAAAATTCGACGTTATTTTAATGGATATCATGATGCCTGTAATGGATGGGCTGGAAGCTACAGTTAAAATAAGGGAAGTGGAAGAAATTAGCAATTCTGATACCAGAACTCCAATTATAGCACTTACTGCAAATACAATGGATAATGACCGTGACACATGTATATCATACGGAATGGATGATTTTATGGCCAAGCCTTTTGATATCGAAAAATTGCATTTAATATTCAGCGAATTAAAAATTACACCCTGATTTTATAAGTGTCCAATTATCTCTCTCCTACTTAATTTGTTTACATTTGGCCTGATTAAAAGCCAATGATGAACGAACATTTTGATTTCAGGGAAGAATCCATCCCGGACGTAGACAAAGATATTGACAAACAATTGAGGCCGCTCGAATTTGATGATTTTAGCGGTCAGAGTAAAATTGTTGAAAACCTGAAAATATTTGTCAAGGCAGCTAAAATGCGTGGCGAGGCTTTAGATCATGTTTTACTGCACGGCCCACCCGGATTGGGAAAAACTACACTTTCAAACATTATTGCCAATGAACTTGGTGTTTCATTGAAATTAACATCAGGTCCGGTTTTAGATAAACCTGGTGATTTGGCAGGATTGTTAACAAACCTTGAACCTAATTCGGTTTTGTTTATTGATGAAATTCACCGTTTAAGCCCAATTGTTGAAGAATACCTGTATTCCGCGATGGAGGATTACAAGATCGACATCATGATTGATAAGGGACCCAGTGCACGGTCCATACAGATCGAATTAAACCCTTTTACTTTAATTGGAGCAACAACACGATCTGGATTATTAACAAGTCCTCTACGGGCTCGTTTCGGCATCAAATCGCATCTTGAATACTACGACGTTGATATACTTACAAAAATTGTAAAACGCTCTGCTTTTATACTGAATGTAAAAATTGAAGATCAGGCTGCAGTTTCAATTGCATCGAGAAGCCGCGGAACACCCCGAATTGTGAATGCATTGTTGCGCCGTGTGAGAGATTTTGCACAGGTAAAAGGAAATGGTGAAATTGACCTCGATATTACTTTATATGCTTTAGAAGCGCTGAACATCGATAAATATGGTTTGGATGAAATGGACAATAGGATTTTGACAACCATTATCGATAAATTCAAAGGTGGCCCTGTTGGATTATCAACCATTGCAACTGCAGTTGGCGAAGATACAGGAACCATTGAAGAAGTTTATGAACCTTTCCTGATAATGGAAGGTTTTTTAAAACGAACGCCGCGCGGAAGGGAAGTTACTGAGCTGGCATATAAACATCTTGGAAAAATTAAATACGGCGACTCCCCTACCCTTTTTTAACTGGCTTAATTTCAAATAGTTTAGGATACAATTTTCCGGTTACATATATTTTTTTTGTGACAGGATCTATCGCAATTCCATTTAAAACATCCACCGGTTTATCAGATTTTATCATGGTGAGAATACCATCCAAATCTATTTTAGACAGTACTTTGCCATTTTCAGGATCTATTTTTACAATCAGATTGGTAGTCCAGACATTGGCATAAATGTATCCATCCGAATATTCAAGTTCATTCAGGTATAAAACCGGATTTTTGTCGTCGTACACCTGAACTTTTTTTACAGGTTTATAACTTACAGGGTCGAGATAAGTAAGAATATTGGTTCCATCGCTCATAATGAGTTGCTTTCCATCGTTGGTCAATCCCCATCCTTCAGCAGAAGCGTACTGAAAACTATCAACCAGTGCCATTGTTTCGAGTTCATAAATAAAACCGACTTTGGTTTTATAGGTGAGCTGGAATATTTTGTTGTTGAATATTGTTATTCCTTCACCAAAATAGCGAGCGCCAAGTTTGACAGATTGAAGTACTTTACCGGTTTTAAGATTGACTTTATAAATAGCTGATTTGCCGTTTTCGCCGGTACTTTCATACAAATAACCATTGTGTATTTCCAATCCCTGGGTAAAAAATGTTTCATCGTGTGTTAACGACTGAACTAACTCATAACCATATTTTTCAGGTATTATATCCGATAAAACCTCAAAAGTTTTGAAATAAATACCTTCTACCCCATCGGTTTTTGTTGCAATCGCTTTTAGTGTTTGTTTTCCTATACTTTTAAATTGTTTCAGTGAATAAGTAAATTCATTTTCTGCATTGGAAGTGACCAAAACAGAATCGATGTAAATTTTGGTTTCCTTCAGTTCGCCGTCTTTCACTTTTACCGAAATGCCAATATTAATGTCGTCTCCAAAAACTATTTTTTTATTGATGGATTCTATTTTTATCTGGACCGCCGGTTTTCTCGATCGGTTAGATTTATTTGAACATGAAAAGGAGCTGACAAATACGGAGGTTACTATAAATAGAGCGAATAGTCTGAAATTCATTACTTTAAATTTTAGTCATAAAACAGGTTTCAAAGATAAAATAATTTAAAAGTCAATACGCAAATAACAATAAAATTGAGGCCGGCAAAAAGAATTGGTTTGTATATATTTGGCCAAAATTTTAGATTGTGGGCGCATTAAAAAAACTCGCCGGCGAAACTGCCATTTATGGAATGAGCAGTATTATAGGCCGTTTCCTTAACTGGTGGTTAGTTCCGTACTATTCCCGAATTTTTCTTCCAGAAGAATATGGAGTTGTTACTAATTTATATTCGTACATCGCATTTTTACTGGTGATGCTCACTTTTGGTATGGAAACCGGATTTTTCAGGTTTGCCAACAAGAGCGGGCAAAAAGATAAAATCTATTCTACCAGTGCATTTTCGTTGTTCGGCAGTTCGTTACTTTTTATTGGTATTGCATTTATTTTTTCCGGAAGTTTTTCCGCTTTTCTTGACTATCCAAACAGTCAGGAATACATCAAATTACTGGCTGTAATTGTTGCGCTCGATGCAGCAACAGCCATTCCGTTTGCCAATTTACGGCTCGAAGGAAAACCTGTCAGGTTTGCCACACTGAAAATGGTCAATATTTTCTTCAACATTTTCTTCAATTTGTTTTTTCTTTCGGTTTGTCCGTATATTTTGAAATCAAATCCCGACAGTTTTATCCAATATATTTACAATCCGCAATTTGGTGTTGGTTATGTATTTGTCTCCAATTTACTGGCATCTGTCATTACACTTTTTATGCTCATTCCGGAAATAAGGAAAATAAAACAGATCTTCGATTGGGGGCTTTTCAGGGAAATGTTCTGGTACTCCTTCCCTATCCTACTCGTTGGAATTGCCGGAATGATCAACCAGAACATAGATAAAATTTTAATTCCGGAGTTGATACCCGCCAGCCAAAAACCGATGGAACAACTTGGAATTTACGGAGCAAACTACAAATTGGCCGTGCTGATGAACATGTTCATTCAGGCTTTCAGGTACTCGTTCGAACCATTCTTTTTCAGCCATCAAAAAAACAGCGATTCACGCCTGATTTACGCTCATGTGATGAAGTATTTTATCATTTTCGGATTGCTTATATTTTTGGGAATCACCTTATTTATCGATGTTTTTAAAATTGTAATAGGTCCCGAATATCATTCCGGATTAAAAGTGGTTCCGTATGTTTTAATGGCAAACCTTTTCCTCGGAATTTATTTTAACCTTTCGCTTTGGTACAAACTTTCAGACAAAACCTGGATGGGTGCTGTTATTGGCGGAATTGGCGCCGTTTTGACCATCGGTTTCAATATTTGGCTCATTCCGGTGATGGGTTACATGGGTTCGGCTTATGCGGTGCTGATTTGCTTTGTATTGATGACAATCATTTCCTATGTGGTTGGACAAAAGTACTATCGCGTAGATTACGACCTGAAACGGATACTCTTTTATTTTGCTGCAGCTGTTGGTTTATATTATATTTCGGATACGGTAAATATATCATCAGAAATATTGAAATACGGACTTAATATCAGCTTATTTGCCGCATTTTTAGTGGTTGTATTTTTTACTGAAAAAAAAGAGATAAAAAGTTTTATTAAACAATAGACCAATAAAATACTTTTTAGTATTATTTTTGGAGATTATTTACGGAATCATGGAAAAGATTAAAATTGGTGTTGCAAGCGATCATGCCGGATTTGAAAGAAAACAAACCGTTCTGAAATACCTTCAGGAACAAGGAATTGGATATACTGATTTTGGCGCGTTTTCAGCCGAAAGCAGCGATTATCCTGATTATGCGCATCCATTGGCGGCGGCTGTCAGCAAAGGTGAATTTGATTTTGGAATTACTTTGTGTGGCAGTGGAAACGGAATAAATATGACAGCCAATAAACACCAGGGAATCCGTTCGGCAATTTGCTGGATGCCCGAAATTGCCATGTTGGCACGGTTGCACAACGATGCCAATATTTGTGCGCTACCAGCCCGTTATATTACTGACGAACAAACAATTGAAATTATAAAAATATTCTTGGCTACTGAATTTGAAGGGGGCCGCCATCAAAATAGAATTAACAAGATACCCTGTTAAAATGTCGAAACAGAAGGAAATATTCCTGCAAAAGTCGAAAGAGGTTGCTTTCGATCTGAAACATCGGAAAACGATCAAATTTAACATTTCGAAATACGATGTGGCAGTTGATCGTGGTATGAAGCGTTATTCAAACCTTGATTTGGCAAAAACACGCGCTTCGTATATTAAATCTCATGCCATCAATAATTTGCACAACTATTTGCTTGAGTTTGAAAAAAATATCACTGCCAATGGCGCTTCGGTAATTTGGTCTGAAGATGAGGCGGAGGCCATCGAACAGATTAAGAAAATACTGATCGAAAACAATTCAAAAACGGTGGTAAAAAGCAAGTCAATGACTACCGAAGAAATAGAATTGAACGAACATCTGGAAGAAATTGGGGTTGAATCGCTTGAAACTGATTTAGGTGAGTACATTGTGCAGCTCGCAGGCGAAAAACCCTACCACATTGTGACACCCTGTATGCACAAATCGCGTCAGGATATTGCCGAACTTTTTACTGAAAAATTTAATACTCCCGAAGGAAGCACGCCTGAATACCTGACTGATTTTGTCAGAAAAAAACTGCGCGAAAAATTTACTTTGGCCGATGTGGGAATTACCGGTGCCAATTTTTTGGTAGCCGACGTAGGTGGTATTTGCCTGACCGAAAATGAAGGAAATGCACTGATGACGGTTTCTTTTCCCAAAATACACATTGTGATTGCCGGAATTGAAAAGGTTATTCCACGCATGAAAGACCTGGGTTTGATGTGGCCGATCCTTGCAGCACACGGAACAGGACAGCAAATTTCGGTTTATAATTCATTGATAACCGGCCCAAAAAAGAACGGGGAAACGGACGGTCCGGAAAAAATGTATGTAATTCTTTTAGACAACAAGCGAACAGCATTGTTTGAAAATGATGATCAATACGAAGCACTGAAATGCATCCGGTGCGGTGCCTGTCTGAACGCCTGCCCGATATATAAAAATGTTGGCGGATACACCTACGATGCCACTTACAGCGGGCCAATCGGCTCGGTCATTACTCCTTTTTTCAAAGGACTGAAAGAATACAATCACCTGAGTTCGGCCTGTTCGGTTTGTGGAAAATGTACCGAAGTTTGTCCGGTAAAAATTCCCCTTCACCACATGCTGCTTATCAACCGGCGCGATGCAGTGAGAGCAGGAGCTGGCGGTTTTATTTGGAGCAAGGGAATGAAAGCTTATGAATTTGTTTTTTCAAAACGAAACAGATTGGATTTGATGGGCGGGAAAACAAAAAATACATTTGCTTTGTTTGCAGCTAATATGCTCGGGGATCATAAACAACTTCCGAAATTGGCTGATCAGTCGTTTAGTAAACAATGGAAAACTAAAAAATAAAAACTATGCTATCTAATACTTGTAAATATGCTGTAAGAGCGCTCATTTATCTGGGAAAATATTCTGAAGACGGAACCAAAATCGGTATCAAGAAAATTTCCGCAGATTTATTAATCCCTACACCATTTCTGGGGAAAATATTACAGAATATGGTCAAACAGAAGGTTTTGGTTTCAACCAAGGGACCTAACGGTGGTTTTGGTCTGGCAAGAAAAACCAGTGAAATTTCACTTTACGACATCGTTAAAATTGTTGACGGTGAAGATTTTTTTAAAAATTGCCTTATTGGTATGCAGTCTTGCTCCACTCATGCCGACAATGAAAAACCATGCCCTGTCCATGGACGTTTTGGTCCGATTCGCGCTCAATTGTATGATTTTTATAAAGATACTTCCATCGAACAAATTGTAAACGACATGGAGGGATTGGAAGACATGATAAAACTTTAAAATCACTTAACGACATTCATTCAATCCTCAGTATTTTGGCCGGAATTTATATTCATATCCCTTTTTGCAGAAAGCGTTGTCATTATTGTGATTTTTTTAAATCGACCGATTTAAACCAGAAAGTCAGGTTGTTGGAAGGTTTAAAAAAGGAACTGCAAAACAGGGCTCCGGAGTTGGTTTCCGAAGAAATAAATACTATCTATTTTGGGGGCGGAACTCCTTCAGTTCTGCTGATCGATGAGTTGAAAGACCTTTTAAACATCATTTACCAAAATTATCAGGTTGCGGAAAATGCCGAAATTACACTCGAAGCAAATCCGGATGATCTGAGTCAGGCAATACTTTCGGCATTGAAACAAACCGGTTTCAACCGGCTTAGCATGGGAGTGCAGTCTTTTTCGGAAGCCGACCTGAAACTTATGAACCGGCGGCATGGCGTAATGCAAGCTGTTCAGTCGGTAAAATGGGCCAAAAAAGCTGGCTTTACGAACATCAGCATCGATCTGATTTACGGTTTGCCCAATCAAACCATAGAGGAATGGGAACGCAACGTGCGAATAGCCGTTGAACTGGATGTGCAGCATATTTCGGCCTATAACCTCACCTACCACGAAGGAACCGTTTTTTACGACCAGCTAAAAAAGGGAGTACTGAAAGAATTACCCGATGAACTCAGCCTTCAGCAATTTGAAATGCTTGTTAAAATACTGAAAGAAGCTGGATTCGAGCATTACGAGATTTCCAATTTTTGTAAGCCTGGTCTTTATTCGCAGCACAATTCATCGTACTGGAAAAGTCAGAAATACCTTGGCATCGGCCCGTCAGCACATTCATACGACCTTGTAACTCGTCGCTGGAACGTATCTTCCATAGCGAAATATCTGGATGGATTGGAGAATGATACGCCTTATTCAGAGAATGAAATTCTAACGGAACAAGACCGTTACAACGATTTTATCATTACCGGTTTGCGCACGGCATGGGGTATTTCAGAAGAATACATGCAAATTACATTTCAGATGAAGTATGTTACTCATTTTCAGAAATGCAAAGAGAAATATTTACAGTCAGGCCATCTTTTTTACAATTCAGGAAAAGTTTGTATTGCGGCTGAAGGGTTGTTTATTTCAGATAAAATTATGGCTGATTTCATGGTAGTTGAATCCTGCTAAATATTGTTAATTGCCTGTTTGGGTGTTTCAGTCAAGTTATAAATCCATATCTTAGCGGCTTCAAAAAAAAATGATTTAATGAACCAGAATCCGAATAAAATGATCGTAAAAATTGTAAACCAATCAAATAATCCGCTGCCAGAATACAGCACAATCCATTCTGCAGGCATGGACCTCCGGGCCAACCTTGATGAACCGGTTGTACTAAAACCACTTCAGAGAGCGCTCGTTCCAACGGGTCTGTTCATCGAATTACCAGTTTCTTACGAAGCGCAGATTCGCCCGAGAAGCGGATTGGCATTGAAAAAAGGGATCACGGTACTGAATTCGCCCGGAACGATTGATGCCGATTACCGGGGCGAAGTGGGTATTATCCTGATTAATTTATCGAACGAAGAATTTGTGATTCAGCATGGCGAGCGTATTTGCCAGATGGTAATTGCCAAACATGAACATATTGGTTGGGAAGCGGTTGAAGTATTGGAAGAAACAGAAAGGGGAGCCGGTGGGTTTGGTCATACCGGAAAAAAATAGAACGAATGAAGAACAGGTTTATAACATATATTGCAGTTGTTTCGATTCTGGTTTCCGCTTGCGGAACAGCTAAAAAAGAGGTTAAATCGTCCGTTCAGTACAAAACTGAAGCTCAGGAATCTGCCATTTCGGACGAAGAGAAAAATGAATTTGAATATACTTTTATCGAAGGATTGAAGCAAAAAATGATCGGTAACCAGCAGGCTGCCGTTACGCTTTTTTCAAAGTGCCTTCAAATCAATCCCAACTCATCGTCGGCCATGTTCGAACTGGCCAAGATTCACAGTGCCAGCGGAGATCAGACAAGTTCTGCCCTTTTGCTCGAAAAAGCCATCGGTTTGAGTCCTGATAATAAGTGGTACAAATTATTGCTTGCCCAGATTTATCAGCAGGGAAAACAATACAAAAAGGCAGCAGATCTTTATCAGCAGCTTCATGCGCTTGAGCCCGAAAACATAGAATATCTTTACATGAACGCTGCTCTGCTTTCGTCGGCTGAAAAGTTTGATGAAGCCATCGATGCCTACAACCAACTGGAGAAGAAAGTCGGTATAAACGACCAGATTTCGGTGGAAAAACAGCAAATCTATCAATCTGCCGGAAAGAAAAAAGAAGCACAGGCAGAACTTCAGAAACTGATTGACAACAATCCAAAAGAAACCCGGTATTATGGGTTGATGGCCGATTATTACCTTTCTGAAAAGGACGAAGCAAATGCGCTTAAATACTACCTTAAAGTGCTTGAAATTGATCCGGACAATGGATTTGTACTGTTTTCGCTGACCTCATTTTACCAGCAAAAAGGCGACAAAGTAAAAGCATGGGAATATGCCCGAAAAGCTTTTATGCACAAATCTATTGACGTGGAAACCAAAATTCAGTACTACCTGATGATGACAACCGATCGGGAAGATCCTTTTTTTACGGAAGATCAGGTAAACGAACTGGTTGACATTCTGGTGAAAACAAACGGCGATGATTACCGTGTTTATACTGTTTATGCCGAATACCTGATAAGAAAAGGACAGCTTGCCGAAGCACGCGTTCAGCTTCGTAAAGTGCTTGAAACTCAAAAAGACAATTACCTGATTTGGGAGCGAATGATCATGATCAGCAACGATTTGCTCGATTTCAACAGTATTTATACCGATGCCGGTCAGGCAATCGAATTATTTCCAAGCCAACCTGTTTTATATGCTTTGAAAGCGGTCGCCTGTCTGCAACTCGAAAAATATGAAGAGGCAATCAATATTCTGAAAGAAGGGGAACCATACCTTTTGGATAATAAACCGCTGAAAATTCAGTTTGATTTGTACAAGGCCGAAGCCAATTATAAACTGAATAGGGTAGAGGAGGCCTTCAAAGCTTTTGATGAAGTAATCAGTCTCGATCCTGAAAATTGGCTGGCGATGAACAATTATGCCTATTATCTTTCGGTACGGAACGAAAATCTAGAGAAAGCGGAGCAGTTGAGCGGAAAAGCGGTCAAGGCCAATCCGGTAAATTCAACTTATCTCGATACGTATGCCTGGGTTTTATTTATGCGCAAAGAATATACACTGGCCAGGTTTTATATGGAAACAGCAATGAAAAGCGGAGGCGATAAAAACGGGGTGATTGTTGAACATTACGGCGATATTCTGTACATGCTCGGCGAAAAGGAAAAGGCCATGGAACAATGGAAAAACGCCCTTGACAAGGGCGAAACCTCCGAATTTCTAAAGGAAAAAATCAAACAGGGTCGATACATTGATAAATAAAATAAGGTGAGAAGAAATTTTGTGCGGGTAAAATCATATTTATGGATGCTGTTTTTTGTTTTACTTGGTTTTTCATCATGTAAGACGACTCGTGTTGCAACTTCTTCAAAACTTACTTCACTCAGCACGAATAAGCTGATCAGGAATATTGAAAACAATGCATTCGATTACAAATATTTGTCGGTAAAAAAAATAAATTGCCTTTTCGACAATGGTAAAACCCAGACTTCGTTCAGGGCAAGCATTCAGGCCGAAAAAGACAAACAGGTAACAGTAATGCTCACCAAAATGAACTTTCCCGTTGCAAGGCTTTGGCTTACCCCCGACAGTGTTAAATTCATCAATTATCTTGAAAACAATTTCATGCTCGGCGATTACAGCAGCCTTAGCAAAATGCTCGGCATGGAGCTCGATTTCCAGACGGTCAATGCCATTATTTCCAACAATGTTTTTTCAATGGGCGACGACAATCGGGACTATGAAACCACGATCGATTCAGGAATGTATGTGCTGCAATCGGTAAAAAACATGGAAGCAATAAAATCCGATCAGAAAATGCGTGAGCAGACGCGCCGGTCAAAAAAGCTGGTAGATAAAACAACCGTTAACAAAAGTTTGTACATCGACCCGGTTACTTATAAACTCCACAAAATCACGATGGAAGACGCAGCGAACTCCCGGAATTTGAAGGTGGTTTTTTCTGATTTTGTCAATGTCGAAAAACAATTGTATCCCGGCGATGTATTCCTTCATTTTCTTAGTCCTGAAAACAACATGAAAATGAGCCTCAAACTGAGCAATTTTTCGACGGAAAAAGAGAAAGAAGTTCGTTTTAAAGTACCTGAAAAATTTACCCAAAATGGTCATGAATAAAACAGGCATATTCTTTATTTTTATGTTGTTGACGGTTCTGTCTGTTACTTCGTACGGACAGTCGCTAGACGAATTGCGCAAAAAAAAGGAGAAAACAAACGAGCAGATTAAATATACCAACCGGTTGCTGGAAGAAGCAAAAAAGAATGAAAAGCAAACGTTGAACAAATATAAAATCCTGAACAAACAGATTGAACTGCGCACCAACCTTATCACCGGAATTAATTCGGAAGTGGGGGTTTTGGTCGGTTTTATCGATCAGAATGCATGGTTGGTAAGTTCCCTGAACACCGATTTGGAGGAATTGAAAAGGGAATACGCCGGAATGATTTTATTTGCTCAGAGAAATCAGACCAATTACAGCAAGTTGCTGTTTATACTTTCGGCCAATAGTTTTAACCAGGCATACAAGCGGCTGATGTATCTGCGTCAATACGCCGAATACCGCAAAAAACAGGCTGAATTGATTCAATGGTTGCGGGACCTTGTTCAGCTAAAAGTTAAAAATCTGGAGCGCCAGCGAACTGAAAAGGAAACACTACTTGAGAGTAAAAAAAGGGAAGCCGACCAGTTGAACAAAGAGAAAAAGCAACAGGGACAAAACCTTTCCAAACTTCAGCAGCAACAAAAGGATTTTCAAAAGAAACTGAAAGAACAACAGCGTATAGATGCGCAGTTGAGCCGTGAAATTGAGAAGATTATTGAAGAAGAAATAAAAAAGGCACAGAAAAAAGCCAAAGACGAAGGTAAAACCAGCACGGTCTATGAAATGACTCCTGCCGAAAAACTGGTTTCAGGGCAGTTTGAGCAGAACAAAAGGCGCATTCCATGGCCAGTTGAAAGGGGAGTGATTACCGATCATTTTGGGGTGCACGAACATCCGGTATTGAAAAATATTCAGGTTAAAAAC
>CAMDGL010000032.1 GCA_945897845.1 Chitinophaga pinensis
GAATTTATGTGATTAAAATTCGGTTCCACCCAAACTTTTCTGTTTTCGTACTTCTTGGTATAAGTAGTCTGATATTTAGCGCTATGTACAATAATTATCTGTGATTTTTCCTGTTCTGCCATAATCCTTTAGTTTTGATTAAAATGGTGGAAGTCCGTGTTTTTTAGAGGGTCCCTGTACATCTTTGCTGGCAGAAATCCGAAGCGCGTGCAACAGGATTTTCCTGGTTTCCTGAGGCTCGATCACTTCGTCGATGTATCCTTTGGCTGCTGCTACATAAGGATTTGCAAATTTATCTTTGTATTCCTGAATTTTTTGCTGGCGCATTGCATCCGGATCTTCAGCTTCTGCAATTTCTTTACGGAATACAATATTGGCAGCGCCTTCAGGCCCCATTACGGCAATTTCTGCCATTGGCCATGCAAATACAAAATCGGCACGTAAATGACGCGAATTCATTGCAATGTATCCTCCACCGTATGCTTTGCGAATAATTACCGTGATTTTTGGAACGGTTGCTTCTGAATATGCATACAGAATTTTTGCACCGTGACGAATTACACCGGCATGTTCCTGATCGACACCCGGCAAATAGCCTGGCATATCTTCGAGGGTAATGATCGGAATATTGAAAGCGTTGCAATAGCGGATGAAACGGGCTGCTTTATCAGAGCTGTCGCAATCGAGCACACCTGCAAGTACTTTTGGCTGGTTGGCAACAAAACCGATGGTTTCGCCATTCATTCTTCCAAAACCAATCACAATGTTTGCGGCAAATAATTCCATGATTTCGAAGAACTCCGAGCCATCAGTAATTGATTTAATGATTTCACGAATGTCATAAGGCAAACGGGCATCGGCGGGAACGATATTCTGGATTTTATATTTCGATTTTGGCTCTTTTACAGGGAAAGTTTTGGCTTTCTGTGTATTGTTCCAGGGAATGTAGGTGATCAAAGTTTTAATCTGCTCGAAACATTCCTTTTCGCTGAGTGCAAAGAAATGAGCATTTCCGGTAATTTCAGCATGAACCCGGGCTCCGCCAAGCGCTTCCATGGAAATGTCTTCTCCCAAAACGCTCTTGATAACCGCCGGACCTGTAATGAACATTTTTGAGATGTTTTCGACCACAAAAACGAAATCGGTCAAAGCTGGCGAATATACTGCACCACCGGCACATGGCCCGAGGATAACAGATATCTGCGGAATAACTCCTGAAGAAAGTGTATTACGGAAAAAAATCTCACCGTAACCGGCAAGTGAATTAACCCCTTCCTGAATACGGGCGCCACCCGAGTCGTTGATACCGATCAGAGGCACACGCATTTTAAGGGCATGATCCATAATTTTGGTAATCTTCCGGGCATGCGACAAGCCCAATGATCCTCCTGCAACAGTGAAATCCTGTGCAAAAAGGCAAACCGGTGATTCGTAAATAGTACCCGTACCGATAACAACTCCGTCGCCTGCCAGCACTTTGCCGCCCATGTCGAAGTCGGTACCTGCATGTTCAACGAACATATCATATTCATGAAATGAACCTTCATCAACAATAGCAAGAATACGTTCTCTTGCCGTTAGTTTGCCCATGGCAGCTTGTTTGCCGATGGCTTCATCTCCTCCGCCTTTCCGAACCTCATCTTTTCGTTTCCGAAGATCTAAAATGTTTCTTCTCAGTGACATAGAATTTGTTTTTTTGATTAAAATAATCTGAGGGAATGGAGTTTTCTCCTATTCAAATACCAATTAAACGTTGTTTTCGGTGGGCAAAATTATCATTTTTTTATTGCCTGACATGTTTTATAAAACATTTGTTATAAAATAGGCTTTTTCGCTTGTTTATTTGTTTTTGAATTATTTTCTTATGAGTTTGAATTTTATAACCTCACCTTGCAGCCCGCCTGTACAGATAAAATGCCAACGCCCCATAAATGATATTCGGAATCCACATTGCCATCCAGGGCGCTAGCGTCCCGCTGGTAGCAAATACGGTGGTCACCTGCATGAAAAGGATGTACGAAAAGCTTAGCAACAAACCAAGCCCAAGATGAAAACCAATGCCTCCCTTGATCTTCCGTGAAGCGAGCGAAACTCCAATAATGGTGAGAATAAAAGCAGAAAACGGACCTGCCCGGCGCCGGTGTTTTTCCATTTCATAATCAATAGTATTCACACCCCGAAGTTTCAGGTTGTCAATTGAAGCATTGAGGGCTGGCAAAGTCATGGTCTCCACAATATTTTCAACAATCTGATAATCTTCAGGAGTCATGTTGAGGGTGGTATCTATTTCAACACCCTTGGATACAGTTTCCTTATATCCGTCGATATTGCGAATTGTGTAGTCGTGAATCACCCATTTTTTCTTTTCGCGGTCCCATTTCACGTATTCGGATGTTAATTTTGATACGAGCTTCCGGTCATCGAATTTTTCGATGGTAAATTTATAGCCCACATCGTTGTTGGCATTGTAATTTGTCATGTAAATAAACACGCCAGGTTCAATCTGGCGATGGATATCGCGTTCCCTTTCAGGATTTCTGGTGCCGATATATTTATTTCTGAATTCTACTTTTTTCATATTTGCCGGAGGAATTACATAATTTCCAAGCATATATGAAAATATAGCAATAACCGCCGCCCCTACCATGTAAGGCCGCATGAGCCGGTTAAACGATACCCCGCTACATAAAATGGCAATAATCTCGGTGTCGTATGCCAGCTTCGAGGTAAAGTAAATTACAGCAATAAACGTAAAAAGTCCGCTGAATAAATTGGCAAAGTAGGGTATAAAATTGAGGTAATAATCAAAAGCAATTGCCTTGAACGGAACATCCTTCGACATAAAATCATCAATATTTTCAGATACATCAAACACAATTGATATACTAATGATCAATGCAATGGCATAAAAAAATGTTCCGAGGAACTTCTTAATTATATAAAAATCAATCTTATGCAGCATAAACTTAAATGATTATAAACGTACCGATAGTTGCTGAACCATTTCCTCTTTCCAGATTTTGAATGTATTGGCCAGAATATGCTTGCGCGCTTCGCCAACCAGCCAGAGATAAAAGGCAAGGTTGTGCTGGCTTGCAATCTGTGCGCCCAGCATTTCGCCCGAGATGACCAGATGTCGCAAAAACGCCCTGCTGTAATGGTGGTCAACAAACGATGTTCCGTCGGCATCTACCGGTGAAAAATCGTCCGCCCATTTTTTGTTCCGCATATTCATAATTCCTTTCTGCGTAAACAACATTCCGTTTCGACCGTTACGGGTTGGCATCACACAGTCGAACATATCAATCCCACGGTCAATTCCTTCCAGAATATTAACCGGAGTGCCAACGCCCATCAGATAACGTGGTTTGTTCTCCGGAAGTATTTCGTTCACCACTTCAATCATGGCATACATGTCTTTTTCTGATTCGCCAACTGAAAGGCCTCCAATGGCATAACCATCGCTATTGTACTGAAGTACGTTCCGTGCAGCAATTTCGCGCAATTCAGGATAAACAGCTCCCTGAACAATTGGGAAAAGCGATTGCGAATGTCCATATTTTGGCGAAGTTTTTTCAAACTGATTGACACAGCGGTCGAGCCAGCGCTGGGTCATTTCCATCGACTTACGGGCATATTCATATTCAGCATCGCCGGGGGTACATTCATCAAAAGCCATAATAATATCAGCTCCGATGGTCCGCTGAATATCCATCACTCTTTCAGGAGTAAATAAATGTGCAGAACCATCAATATGTGACTGAAATTTGGCGCCTTCCTCGCTGATTTTTCGGATATCGCCCAGCGAAAAAACCTGATAACCACCGCTATCAGTCAAAATAGGCCCATTCCAACCATTAAATTTATGCAATCCTCCCGCCTCTTCAATAATGGGCAATCCCGGTCTCAGAAACAAATGGTAGGTATTCCCCAAGATTATCTGTGCCTTGATATCTTCTTTCAAATCACGGGTATGAATTCCCTTCACAGATCCGGCGGTTCCGACGGGCATAAAAATTGGCGTTTCAATGTTTCCGTGATCAGTGGTAATATAACCCGCCCTGGCCTTACTCCCGGCGGCTGTATGTTTCAGTTCAAATTGCATTCAATTCATTTTTTCTTGAGTGCCCAAAGATAGGTATTAAACTGAAATGACGAGATCAAGAAACAGCAGGCCTCCTGTTAATTATAATTAAAATTCAGGCATAAAAAATCAACCGATTTATTAATTTTGTCGCGGCAAAAACAACATGTTTAATATTTCAACAACTAAGTAACTCAGAAGTGGAGCTCATTAACTTTCAAATACTCACTATCAGCGACATGGTGCTGATAGCGTTGTTCTTAATAACATTTATCGTGCAGATGTATTTTCTGCTTGGAGTTTACCTCAAATTGGTCTTACACAAAAAAGAAGATTACAAAACGGAACCCAATCAAATAACGATTATTCTTCCATTGAGAAATGAGGAAGCACGGATCCGCGAACTAATAACAACATTTACGGAGTTGTCTTTTACTGACTATCAGATCATGGTGATCGATGAATTCTCGGAAGACGATACGCTTCACATTTTGAACATATTGGCCGAAACCAATCCCCGGCTAAAAGTTACGAGCCTGAGCCAGGAAACCCGTTTTATTGAAAAACAATCCATCAATATCGGGTTAAAAGGTGCTTCCTCCCCATGGATCGTCCAAATCACGTCCAATTCGGTACCAGTCAGCCCTGAATGGTTGTCAAAACTCAACGGTTTGCTCGATGACAATACGGATGCGGTAATTGCGTATTCAAATGTTGAACGGAAAAAAGGATTACGCAACCTGATTTGTCGGCTGGAACTTTTCAGCCAGTTCATGATCAGCGGTTCACGTGTACTTTCAGGAAAACCATTCGTATTCAGCGAAAACAATGTCATTTTCCGAAAATCAATGTATTTTGACACACAGGGATTCAAGCACAAACTGAACCTGAATTTCGCCAATCTCGAATTGATTTTTAATGAAAATTTCAGGAATGGAAGGATCAAACTAACAACAAACCCGGAACTTGCTGTTCGCGAACAAATTGAAGACGACCGTGGCGATCATGTAAAATTGCTGAAGAAAACAGTTCAGATAAGGCAAAACTTAAGCTGGAAAAAAAAGTCAGACCTGTTTTTGGATGACTTTACCAAAATTTTACTGACCGGAATTGCAATTACCCTTACCATTCTTCATCCGGAATACTGGATCACATTCTCTTCAGTGATAATGATTTACTTTATCGTGCTACTAATTATTGTTAAAAAACTTCTGATACGTTTGAAGGAAAGAAAAATCTTTGTACCTTCGTTCGTTTACATTTTGA
Source organism: Chitinophaga pinensis (assembly GCA_945897845.1). Lineage (GTDB taxonomy): Bacteria > Bacteroidota > Bacteroidia > Bacteroidales > Prolixibacteraceae > Aquipluma. The sequence continues at coordinate 5,351 of CAMDGL010000032.1, forward strand.
TAAAACCAATCATTAATTGTTGTTTTTTTTGGTCCATGTATTTAATCCACCGAAGAAGCAGATGGAACTAAACCCGCAACTATCAGACAAGGCGCAGTATGATTTTCTACTGGTCGAATCGGCCTTGACAGGTGACGAGAAGGCATTTGCCAAATTGATGAGCAGGTATAAAGATGCCATATACTTTATGCTCCTGAAGATGGTGAACAACAAAAGCGACGCTGAAGACCTGACCCTGGAAGCCTTCGGAAAAGCATTTAAAAATCTGCACCAGTATTCACCAAGCTATGCCTTCAGCACCTGGTTGTTTAAAATTGCCACCAATAATTGCATCGATTTTCTTCGGAAACGCCGGGGAGTTTATGTCTCGATAGAAAACAACCAGGACAACGGCGACAACGACACCCCGATCAAACTACGTTCAGCCGATCCCAATCCTGAAGAAAAACTGATCAGGATACAGAAAGCCATTCTGATGCGAAGAATTGTACACCGGCTAAAACCAAGGTACCGCATTCTGGTTGAACTTCGTTATTTCAGGGAATTCTCGTACGAAGAAATTGCAAAAGAACTTAACCTGCCACTCGGAACTGTAAAAGCTCAGCTATTCAGGGCCCGCGAAATGCTTTTCAAAATGATCGAATCAACCGAGATCGACGAGCACGAATCATAGTTCTACTGAAAATCACAAAATGGATATCCTCAGAAAATATTTTACTGATCTGACAGATCAGCAATTGAGTAACTTTGACCGTTTGGGTTCGCTTTATGAAGAATGGAACTCGAAAATAAATGTAATTTCGAGAAAAGACATTGAGCAACTCTACGAAAGGCACGTACTGCATTCGCTGGCAATTGCCAAAATTGTACAGTTCAAACCCGGCACCACCGTGTTGGATGTTGGCACAGGTGGGGGGTTTCCCGGCATTCCGCTTGCCATTCTTTTCCCTGAAGTTTCATTCCTACTGATCGATTCAATTGCAAAAAAAATTAAAGTGGTAACAGAAGTTACCTCAGCACTGAATCTTCAAAACGTTAAAGCGGAGCATCAACGCGTTGAAGACGTAAAACAAAAATTCGATTTCGTGGTTAGCCGAGCAGTTACCGCATTCCCACGATTTGTGGAAATGGTGCAGACAAAAGTTTCAGGCCAAAGTAAAAACACCTTGCCAAATGGAATTCTTTACCTCAAAGGTGGTGATTTTGAGGAAGAAATCAGTCCGTTTAGCAACCAGATTAAAGTTTACAACCTTCAAAATTATTTTGAGGAAGAATTTTTTGAAACAAAACGGCTGATTCATTTGACTTTAAAAAATAAATGAATAAAGCTTCAGGTATATTTGCAGGATATTAAAAAAGAACTATTTTTGCAGTCCGAAATAAAAACGAACATTATCACTAAAAATATTGACCGATGAAAAGGACATTTCAGCCATCAAACAGAAAAAGAAAAAACAAACACGGTTTCAGAGAAAGAATGTCAACAGCCAATGGCCGTAAGATATTAAAAGCCCGTCGCGCAAAAGGAAGAAAAAAACTGACAGTTTCTGACGAACCTCAGCACAAAAGATAGCCGAAAGCTTTCAGGTCGTTTATAAATATACAGAAGGTAAAGAATGAATTTTCTTTACCTTTTTGTGTTTATACCAAAATTGCAGGGCCGGGCACCAAATGAAACCTGTCAGGGAATCAGAAAATTATTTAATTTTGGAAAATATTTTCAATAAAACAGCCATTCCATGAGGAATATTCTGGTTTCAATTTCTGATATTGACTTCGACAAATTTGGATTTCAATCTGACGATTATAATTTTTTAGAGTTTTTAGACATCATAAGTACTGAACTATCAAAACAGAGATTGGATGAAAATTCGAGGATCGCTGAAAAATTTGGACTTTCTGAAATTGAAATGGATGAATATACCGATTAATTCCAACGGTAACAACAAACTATCTGACATCGGAATAAATCACTCAGCATTGAATACAACACAGATATATGCACAACAATGACTTTGAAAGAATTTTTTAAAAGCAAGATCTTTAAAATAAATGCTATTGCCTTTTTGGGGATTACCATTTTTCTGGTTTTATTTGGCATGTTTTTCCTGTGGATATATACCGATCACGGAGAATCAGTTGAAATACCTGATCTAAAAGGCAAAACAAGTATGGAAGTTGCAGCCATTTTGGATAGAATTGACCTTCGTTATGAAATTCGCGATTCTGTTTATTCGCTCGAAACTGATCCGGGAACCGTGCTTGATCAGTTTCCGAAACCGGGGCAAAAAGTGAAGGAAAACAGAACCGTTTTCATTACCCTCAGCGCTGTCAGCCAGGAGATGATTTCAATGCCACAACTTACAGATATCTCCTACCGGCAAGCAACCAACCTGATAGAAAACGCAGGTCTAATTGCCGGGAATATTGAATACAAACCGTCCGAATTTCCCAATCTCGTTCTTGAGCAGAAAGTGAACGGAAGAATTGTCAGGGAAGGCGAAATGATTCCAAAAGGATCGGTCGTCGATTTGGTTCTGGGAACCGAGGGCGATGCGACAAGCAGCAAGGTTCCAACATTGTTTGGAAATAACCTTGCCGAAGCCCAGTTAAAAATTCAGGAAGCTTTTTTGAATTTAGGAACTGTTACGTACGATGAATCTTTCACTTCGCAAGAAGAGAAAACCAAAGGCCTGATCTGGAAACAAAGTCCCGATCCCGCTGAAATATTTGAAATAGCCAGAGGAACTTCCATCGATATTTGGCTCACCATTGATCCCACAAAACTCGAGGCCAAACCCGAAACGGAAGAACCCGAAAATTCATTTTTTTAGATGATTGAAGAAAACGATTTTATTGACGATTTTGAAGAGATTGAGGACATTGAAGAGACCGATGACGGCGCATTGTTCGAACATTACAATATAGTGGTTGACCCCGGCCAAACGTTACTGCGCATCGACCGTTTTTTGTCGAACCGATTGCAGAATGCTACCCGAAGCCGGCTGCAGGCCGCTGCCGATGAAGGAAAAATTATGGTAAACACGGTGCCGGTCAAATCTAGCTACAAAGTAAAACCCGGCGACGAAATTTCCATCGTAATGGATTATCCTCGCCGCGAACTAAAAATCATTCCGCAGGATATCCCATTGAATATTGTTTACGAAGACGATCATCTGCTCGTTGTCAACAAACCAGCCGGATTGGTTGTACATCCCGGGCACGGAAATTACTCCGGAACATTGGTTAATGCGCTGGCATACCATTTTCAGGAATTGCCACTTTTCAACTCCGACGATCCCAGGCCCGGCCTCATACACCGGATTGATAAAAACACTTCAGGATTACTGGTGATTGCAAAAACCATCGAAGCCAAAGTGAAGCTTTCGCTGCAATTTTTCGAAAAAACTACCAAGCGGAAATACGTTGCGCTTGTTTGGGGAGATCTCGCAGAAAATGAAGGCACCATCACCGGAAACATTGGACGCAGCTTAAAAAACAGGCAGGTTTTCACCGTTTTTCCTGAAGCCGAGCATGGAAAACCTGCCGTAACCCATTACAAGGTGATCGAGCGGCTGGGTTACGTAAATCTGGTGGAATGCCGGCTCGAAACCGGACGGACGCACCAGATTCGGGTCCACATGAAACACATCGGACATCCGTTGTTTAACGACGACAATTACGGTGGCGACCAGGTTTTGAGAGGAACCACTTTCACCAAATACAAACAGTTTGTCAAAAATTGTTTCGAGATGATTCCACGTCAGGCGCTTCACGCACAAATGCTGGGTTTTGTGCATCCGGCAACCGGCGAAGAAATGATTTTCGAATCAGAACTTCCGGAAGATTTGGCCAATGTGATCGTAAAATGGCGAAATTACCTTTCGAATCGGGTAACTTCGGAATAAAATTACAGCCCCCTTCCTCCCGATACGTTCCTATCGGGACAGGCAGTTCCCCCGTTGGGGGAAAGCTTTGGCATCTGGTTTAATTTGCGTTTCAGCTCCATAAAATGCTAAATTTCAATAACATAAAATAAACATGAGAAAATATTTCTCACACGATAGTATGATTATTAAAAAAAAATGTTGAGTACACCTTTTTAAGCCTCCCCTTTTGGGGGAGGTTTGGAGGGGGCTCCAAATTATATCTTTATGAAAAAAAATATTGCTGTTGTATATGGTGGCGACTCCTCCGAATTTGTTGTTTCGGTAAAAAGCAGTAAAAATGTATTCGGATCAATTGATCAGGCCATCTACAATGTTTGGAAAGTACAGATGAAAGGATTGGATTGGGAAGTTCTTGAAGATGACAGCGTGATCGCGTCCATCGATAAAAACGACTTTTCATTCAGCAAAAACGGCGAAAAAATACAATTCGATTTTGCATACATCACCATTCACGGCACGCCCGGCGAAGATGGCAAACTCCAGGGATATTTCGACATGGTTAAAATCCCCTACTCTACCTGCGGAGTATATTCTTCGGCGCTCACTTTCAACAAGTATTTCTGCAGCAATTACCTTCGCAATTTCAATGTTCCGATGGCAAAATCGGTTCGCTTGTTTAAAGGCGATCAGGTAAATGCCGATCAACTGGTTGCTGAACTGGGATTGCCCATGTTTGTGAAACCCAATGCAGGCGGTTCAAGTTTTGGCGTAACCAAGGTGAAAGAGAAAGAACAGCTTTTAGCTGCACTGGAAATGGCGATGAAAGAAAGCCACGACATTCTGGTTGAGCAGTTTATCGATGGTCCGGAATTTACCTGCGGATTGGTAAAACTTTCGGACCAGGAACTGATTTTCCCGGTCACTGAAGTCATTCCACAAAACGAATTTTTCGATTTCGATGCCAAATATACCGCCGGAAAAACTGATGAAATTACGCCCGCCCGCATTTCTCCGGAACTGACTCAAAAAATACAGCAGCTTTCGTCGCGCATTTACGATTTGTGCGATTGCTCCGGAATTGTACGAATGGACTACATTCTAAAAGACAACGAATTCTATTTTCTGGAAGTAAATACTACTCCCGGCATGACCGCCACCAGCTTTGTTCCTCAACAAATTGCTGCGATGGATCGGAAATTAGGAGATGTGTTGGGATTGATTATTGAAGACAAGCTGAAGTAATTTTGCATGTATTTTTCATTTACTGTCAAACTCCTCTGCTTATTTTATTGATCTGATTTTGTACTTTTGATCGAACACTTTAAAAACTTAAGGAAATGGAAACAGTTGTATTACAAGGAAATTCAAAAGCTGATCTAAAAATACTAACTGACCTGGCTAAAAAAATTGGCATTACTGTAAAATATCTTTCAGAAGAAGAAAAAGAAGATATCGGATTATTGCAAGCTGTTAAGGAAGGTCGTACTGGGAAATATATTAACACAGATAATTATCTTCAAAAACTCAGAAAATGAAGATTTTGATCGATAAGTCTTTCGAAAAAGATACAGACAAATTAACAGATCAAAAACTACTTCATTCGATTGCCGATTGTATTGAAGAGATTCAAATTCTCAATAAACTTTCGGATATCCCAAATTGCAGGAAATTGAAAAGAAGTAAAAATTCTTATCGCATCCGAATTGGAGATTATCGAATTGGTTTTATTTTCGAAAAGCAAACCATTGAGCTTGTAAGGTTTCTACACCGCAGTGTGATTTACAATTACTTCCCCAAATAACTTTTCTGGAAGTAAATACCACTCCCGGTATGACCACCACCAGCTTTTTTCCGCAGCAAATTGCCGCGATGGATCGAAAATTAGGGGATGTATTGGGATTGATTATTGAAGACAAGCTGAAGTAATACCCCCGCAATTCCCCGAAACATACCACATCGTAGGTACCCCCCACCACCTAAAAGGTGCAACATCGAACCTTTTAGGTACCCACGACTACCTAAAAGAGGGAACACAGGACCTTTTTGCCAGAACATTGTACCTAAAAGGTAGGAATTTGTACCTTTTAGGTACCCCCTACCACCTCAAAGGTACCCGACCGGACCTTTTTCGAGGAATGTTAGAGCTTCGAGGTAGGTTTTTGCAATGGAAAGACAGATCCTATTCCGGTTACAAATGATCCCTTTAATAAAAGTCATTATTGTTCATAAATTATTCTGAAATAGAACTGATTGTTACTGCGGAAGTCGGTATATTTAAAGAATTGAATTTTCAAATAGATTTAGAATTTTCAAAATCGAAAAAGTATATGGATGGATCAAATGGAAAAATAAATAGTAATGAGCGATTTGTTAGATGGCAAACGGTTTTACGTGATCAATTATCATTTTTAAATAACCTTCTTTTAACGATCTCGATCGGCATTGTTGGTTTCTTATTATCCTTATTAAAAACACCAGCTTTTATGCCTGTTTGCATAGAAAAATTCTTTTTTACTGCTGGATTACTTTCAATTTCTATATCTATACTTCTTGGAATTGCTACAGCATATTCCAGATTGATGGATTACCGTTGGACAGTGAAGAAAATTGCAACTGAGTTAAAAGGAGGTGCAGGTTTAAGTCAATTGAAGAAATTAATGAAACGATATGAAAAACTTACCTGGTGTATATTTCACCTACAGATTATTTCATTCGGCTTAAGTATTTTATTCTTACTTATTGCATTCTGTATTTTTTACAGTGAAAAGCTGTTTTAAACTAGAATAACTTGCGCTAGAGTTATGAAATATTTTCATTTCAATGATAAAGCTTGTAATCCAATTTAGCTATGAGAAGCAGGTTGCAGACCTGCTAACACTTTGTTTGCCTGAGTTATTATTCATAATTATAAAGTCTAAATTTATAAAATGAGAAAGTGTGTAATATTAACTGGGGCAGGGTCGGCATCACTATGGAAAGTAAATGGTGAGGATTATATTTCAACAAGTTCAATAACGAAAGCGCTATGCGAAAAAGACGAATTCTTTTCAAATTTATATTCCTATATTACAAATAAGTTTACCAATGGAAGTCAAGTCAACTTCGAAACGATTCTTCATTCAATCGAAGTTCTCTTTCAGTATTATAGGGGAGGAATGCAGCCATTTGATTTTATTCAAACTGCATTATTTAAGGTTGACGAAGAGATTATTGAAATGATTAAAAGAAGCAATCCGGATAATGCCAGTATAGCAATGAATGACCGTTATGGAGAAGCTATAAATTTTATACGTGAGGAAATTTTTCGTTACGATGATATTATTAAGGTAAAATCCCAGAAGTCATGCAACGATCAAATTATGCTTTTTTTAAATTTAGTACATAAACATGATTGTATAATACGAGCCTATACAACCAATTATGACCAAATGCTTATTGATTGTTGTCCGGAAGATTTACATTTATTTGACGGAACTGTCCCAGTTGTAAATAGCTCTTCGATAGAATTTCGTCAAGATATTCATCGATTTGACAAACATAAAATAAACTCGTTTAGTGATCATTGTTATTACAATCTGCATGGATCAATTTATTGGAATTGGCAACACGAGAGGTTTGATTCAGAAAAAAAATCAACTTTTTATTTGGAAAATAGTTACTGTAAAAATATCGAGTATGAGTTAAATGAGTCCAATCCTAACGAGCCAATTTTACTTTCCCCAATAATCACTGGGTACAACAAAGTTCAAAGAATACATTTTGAGCCTTTTCTGGCTTTTTCAAATTCTTTTTATAGAGATTGTTCAGATGCAGACTGCTTTATTTTCATAGGTTTCTCATTCGCAGATCCTTATTTGACGAATGTGATTTTAAATTCCGAAATTAAAACGAAGAAAGTCTTAATTATAGATCCTAATCCTGAAGGTAGTCAGCTAATTAGATATCTTAACCTTGATAAACCAGACAATATTAATGGGTTATTGAAATATCATCCAAAAATTTGGCTATTTCAAAAATCGTTTGAAGATTTTCTTTGTGTCGCAGAAGATATTTTAAATGATTTCTTCAAATAAGTTATAGTTATCAACAGGACTAAATCGCAAGCCTACCTAATTTTAGACGTAAAATTGCAATAAAGATGGACAAGAAAATTACAGGTATTCAATTAGTTCCGGTTCAAAATAACCAATTAGCAAGACTTGACAATACTTTAAGTATTACTAATCGGCTGCTTTTTAAAGGAATAGAAGGCATATTTAATGAAGCATTCTATTTGATTAACAGCAGGGATATCGAAAGAGGATCTGAAAATTTCTGTTTAATGTTTGAACTAGATGATCTGTATGTGAATAATGAAAAATTCACTTTTACTGCTAGCTCGGTTGATGATTCAAAAAATGCATTTGAATTATTTACCAAGGCAATCGAATTAAATCCAAATTTTAAGTTTTCCTATTTCGGTAGAGGTATTGCTAGTAGCCAACTGATGGATTATGAAAATGCAATCACTGATATTTCAAAAACTATTGAAATTGATCCCTATTGCATAAGAGCATACAACAGTCGAGGAATTACGAAGAAATCACTTAACGACTATAAAGGCGCAATAGAAGATTACTCCATTGCAATAAACTTTGATCCAAAATACAGAAATGCATACTTTAATCGCGCAGTAACTAGAATTGCATTAAATCAATATGAATATGCAATTGATGATTTTACTCAAGTTCTAAATTTAAATCCAGACGATGCTTTGGTTTATTATGAGCGTGGAACAGCAATGTGTCAAATTGAAAAATATCATGAAGCGATTGATGATTTTACAATGGCAATTAGATTAAATCCTTATTATACACTAAACTATTACAATCGAGCCATAGCAAAGAAAGCAACTAAAGACTTTGAAGGTGCAACTTTAGATTACACCAAAGCAATCGAAATCGATCCCCAATATGCTCCTAGCTATAACAATAGGGGACTTTTAAAAAAAGTAATTAAAGACTATGAAGATGCTATTGCCGATTTCACCCAAGCCATTGAAATTGATTCAACTCAATATCGTGCCTATGTTAATCGTGGTGCAACGAAAACATTACTCAAAGACTATAAAGGTGGAATCTCAGATTTACTGAAAGCTATAGAAATTAAGCCTGATGACCCTAAGATTTATTGCAATCTTGGAAGGATAAGATTTCAAATGAAAGATTATCATGGAACCATCTCTGATTTCACTAAAGCTATTGAAATTGATCCATTTGATAAGAGTGCATATAAAAATCGCGGAATTGCAAAAAGAATGGTTGGGGATATTATTGGAGCAGAAAATGATGATGCCAAGTACAATGATTTAAATAAAGAATAATGCAAACAGAAGCAATATTTGAAAACATTTCCGAAAGAATTGAGCAGGAAATTAGCCAAGCGCAAAAGTCTATTTTCATTGCTGTAGCTTGGTTTACCAACAAAAACCTATTCAATGTATTGCTTAAAAAAGCAAGAAATGGGTGCTCGATTTCGCTTATAATTTCTAATGATGGTATAAACCAGAATTCACACATTGATTTCGACCAACTATCGATAAATAAATCTTGCATTTATCGGGTTGGTAATGGAGATACTGAGCTAATGCACAATAAATTTTGTGTCATTGATTATTGCACGGTTATTACTGGTTCGTATAATTGGAGCTATAAAGCCGAAAGCAATTTCGAAAATGTCATCGTTACAACAAACGATACCACATTAGCGGAACAATTCATAGCAGAGTTTAATCATATTCGCAAACGGTATTTCCCGGACGAACCAAAACCCGAAATCGTATTCCCTATTACCAAAATCATCAAGCGATTGGAGATTCTTAAAAACTACATTTTACTTGAAGACATTCAAGAACTTAAAAAAGAAACAATCAAACTGGAAGAATACAGTTTTAATACTGATCTCGAAAGTATAATTGAAGATGTTAGAGCTGAAGAATTTGGTTCTGCGATTAAAAAGATTCAAGATTTTATATTTAAAAATCATCAATTAGCGATCTGGGCAGATCCGGAAATTGCAGCATTAAAACTTGAAATTAAGAATCTGGAAAATCAACTAAATGCTTTCGACAACGAAAAAATAGAATTGGAAAAATTGCTCTCGGAGTTTCAGCATCGTCATACAATTGAGTTGGGTAATATTATTCTTGAAATTTTACGTTTACAAAAAATCAAATTTAAATCAGATCATGCCAAATACCAGAAAGTGGAAGATGATGAACGTCAGTATCAAGAACAGGTAAACGTGGAAAATAAGAAAATAATCTTTGATTTGACAGAAGAGGAGAAAAAGGAACTCAAAAAGAAGTTTCGAAAAGCAACTGTTTTATGTCATCCGGACAAAGTAAGCGATGAGTTAAAAGCAGCAGCTCATGCTATCTTCATCGAACTTAAAGCAGCATACGACGCAAATAATTTAAGAAAAGTAACCGAAATATTAAACGACCTTGAAAACGGAAATTATTTCAAGCCAATATCGGAAACAGTTTCAGAAAAAGAATTATTAAAAGTAGCAATTGCTGAACTTCGAAGACGGATTAAAACATTTGAAACAGAAATCATAACTTTAAAGCTTAGCGATACATTTAAAACGATCACTCAAATAGCGAATTGGGATGAATATTTTAACAAAGTCAGGGAGAAACTACAAGTAGAATTGGAAAGGCTTGCACTTGATGTTATCATATCCGGTAATTAGCAGTTAATTTATCATTTTCTAATTTTCACTAAGCGATTCCTAATGATGACTAAAATGCCCACCACCCAGCAAAAAATCATCACCTTCTTTTTCCGCCACCCTGAACCATTTGTCCGGATGGTGTCAGAATTCTATGCTTTCCAGCCACATGAAATACAAAAGTATTTTCAGCAGCTCAATATCGGGTGGCTATCAAAGAATGAATGTTGCCAATGGGATTCGGCAACAATCAATCTGCTAAAAGATCAAATTAACTGGGAACATTTTTCAATTTATAGTCAGGCTTTTGCTGATACTAATCTGATCGATGAATTTATTACCTACATCGTTTGGAAAGATTTCGATCCATCAATTTTGAGTTCTAATTGCTTGTCGTCCAATAGTCATGTTCCGTGGTCCGCCGAATTTATCGGGAAGTATAAAAACTATATCGATTTTGAAGGCTTAAGTGCAAATCCGGATGTTCCGTGGTCGGAGGAGCTCCTTACTAAATTTGATGGTCGTTGGAACTGGCTCGGATTGTCAATGAACAAAGGACTTCCCTGGTCTGAAGAATTCATTGCCAGATATGAAGATTTAATTGATTGGGAATGTCTCATCACGTTTAATTATAATATTCCCTGGAGTGTATCTCTGGTAGAGAAGTACTTTCATAAGTTTGATCATAGCGAAGATGGTAATTTTTCAATAAATGGTTTGCTTTATAGCAATGTTGAAATCATTGAGAAATTTGGCGACTTCTTGTGTTGGGGGTCAATTGGATGTAATCCATATTTGCCCTGGTTTGAAGAAAATCTGTTGGAACGCTGGAAGGATCGTTTACACTGGGTGTCGTTAATTCAGAACCAGACTTTAATGAAAGATCCTCAATTCTATGAAAATATTCTGGATAAATGTATAGCTAAACCTAAAAAAGCGTTTTTCATTCTTTCGCTTGTCCCAACTTTACCTTGGTCCATTTCCTATATTGATCGGTTTATCAATTATTGGGAATGGTCCTTTCTAAGCTCCAACTGGGGCTTGCCCTGGAGTATGGAGCTGATTGATTATTACCTTGACAAATGGGACTGGGGTGATTATATAAGAACAAAAGAGGGTTCCGTCAGTGGTATGACTGGATTAATAAACAATAGTACTATTCCCTGGGATATTGACTGGATTCTTAAATATGAGAAATTCATTGATATTGAATCTCTTTCGCTGCAGCCCATGATTTGGGACAAAGTGTTTAAACCCTACATGGATGAAAAAATGGTGGATACCGTATTTCGTTTGATCTAAAGAAACACTCTGTAGCTACATATCTGCAACATGGTCAAACTTTTTTTTATATTTTCCAAAAACTTCAAAAATTAGCATTACTGTAAAATATCTTTCAGAAGAAGAAAACGAAGATCTTGGGCAAAAGATACAGACAAGTTAACAGATCAAAATCCTATTGCAATATTATTTCTGCATCAATGTTGAGCTTTTTATGCAGGTTTTTGGCAACATCAAGTGTTATCGGGCGCTTTCCCGTAAGATATTCGGAAACTCTGGTAGAGCTAACGCCCAATAAAACCGATAAATCTTTTTGCTTCAATCTGAGTTCAAACATTCGCAACCGTATAACTTCTTTTAAATCCGGATATTCAATTCGAAAGTGTTCATTTTCATAGCTTTCAATAATCTCCGAAACGTTCAGAAACTCACTCATTCGAGCGTCAGTTTCGGGTGTTTCATCATTGACCAAATCAATTAATTCATTTAATCGGATGTTTGCTTTTGTATATTCTTCAAATGATGGTGTCATAACTTAAATTTTATCAATATTTTTAATCTTGTCGTATTCCTTATGGGTTCCAACAAACCGGATATATAATGACTTTATTCTAAAAAAAACCTTCGCAACGATGCGGTAATCATTTCCTTTAATATCAAATACATATCTCATATTTCCAACGCTGTCAACAGAATTGAAAGTTTTCTTCACATCGGAAAAATTATTCCAGTTAGCTTTCTCCGCTTTTTTATACCATTCTCTGATCGCTGTTTCAGATTTAGGTTCCAATTCATAATACTCACGCAACACCTTAAAAGAAATAATCTTCATATCGACTTTTATAACCCTCGCAAAGATAATAATAAATACACATTGTGTAATTAATTCACATTAAATGTATTTTATCAGCCAATTAATGCTGGCTGCAATACCAGTAATGACAGTTTCTTTATTCAACCAGATAAAAAATGTTCTTAT
>CAMDGL010000033.1 GCA_945897845.1 Chitinophaga pinensis
TCGATTTCATCGAAGGTAGCAGCCGACCGGCCCAAACGTTCGGCATATCGGCTAAATCCAAAATGCGGATCGGTGGTTTCAACAATCAGGTCACTCAAATCTTCGAGGTACAAAGTTGCCAGATGTTTCGCTTTGTCCATTATTCCCATCGTTCCGAATGCCCATTCCAGATCTTCCACCTGGCCAAAACGTGAAGCTTCAGGAAGAAAATTTCCGTCGCAAATCACATGAGCCAATACATCATTTTTGGTATGCAAAAAGGCAATTACCGGATCGATGGTTTGAATATATTCGTTCCGAAGATGGATCATGCGCTGGCTGTTGGCCGACCATTCGCCGTTTTTCAGGTCAATTTCCTGAAACAAGTTTTTTAATCCGGCGGAAGAAAACAGCTCAAGAATGACTTCAATCCCCAAATCGCACTGATTGGAAACGATAAATTTTGTGTTTAAAAACCCTTTCAGATAAGCTGTTGCGGGATAAGGCGTATTCAACTGCGTAAACGGAGGTGTTACAAACAATATTTTTTGGCTCACTTTGTATCTTTTTTTACTTCGTAAAAGTAATATAAAGCTGAGAAAGTTTTGTTGCAGGTATTGGTATTGAAAATTTGAAAATGAGCAGACGCAATAAACAAAGGCAGTTTATTTCTCTCAAATATGTTGTAACTTTATCTTTTCAAAGTATTTAGCCATGCAAGCTAAGCATTTAATCATCGCGGTTCTGGTGGGTTTTTATACCACAAAGGGTTCCACCCAGGAAACCCTGCAAAACAGGAAACCTTATGCCGCCGGAAGGTTTTACACCGATAAACCTGCCGATTTGAAAATTCAGTTGCAGCAGATGTTTTCGAAAGCGGAAAAGAAAAAATCGGAAAACATGCCGCTGGCCATTATTGTCCCTCATGCAGGATATGTTTATAGCGGCACTGTTGCCGCTTCGGCTTACAACCAAATTGATCCGAACCGGAAGTTTGAGCGAATTTTTATTATTGGTTCAAGCCATATCACCACATTTCCGGGAGCATCCGTTTATTGTGCCGGCCATTACGAAACGCCACTGGGCATCGTCAAGGTCGATCTGGAGCTTGCCAAAAAATTGGTTGCCGAAAATAAACTTCTAAAATGCTATCCTGAAGCCCACTTGTATGAACACAGTCTCGAAGTCCAACTCCCGTTTCTGCAACATCATTTGCACACTGATTTTAAGATTGTGCCAATCATACTTGGTTCTTCAACGCCTGAAACTTCAAAAAAGCTGGCCGCGATATTAAAACCTTTCCTGAATGAAAAAACCCTTTTTGTGATCAGCAGCGACTTCTCTCATTATCCGAATTACAACGATGCCTGTGCAGTTGACAGAACAACCGCTGAAGCAATTAAAACCAACAGAGCCGCTGGATTGCTTGCTGCGCTTGAAGGAAACGACAAAAAAGACATTCACGGATTAGCCACCAGTTTGTGCGGCTGGAGTTCGGTGCTGACTTTGCTTTATATGACCGAACAGATGCCCGACATCACAGTTGACCTCCTTCAGTATAAAAACTCGGGCGACTCATCATTCGGCGATAAACTACGGGTGGTAGGATATTATGCCATTTCGTTTTCAAAGGAAAAAGCCAAAACCCCGACCGATGGATTTTCAATCAGCAGCGATGAAAAAAAATACTTGTTAAAGTTGGCGCGCGAAACCATTACTGAATACATTCAAAAAGGAACCATTCCGAAAATTGATTCCACAGAACTTAGTGCAACGTTAAAAACTCCCTGTGGTGCGTTTGTCAGTCTGTACAAAAACCACATTTTGAGAGGCTGTATTGGCAGCATCAATGCAAAACAGCCACTCTGGAAGACCGTCCAATCCATGTCAGTTTCTTCTGCTGCACATGATTACCGTTTCAGCCAGGTTCAGCCCAATGAAATTAATAAGCTGAAAATTGAAATCTCCGTTCTCACGCCTTTGAAGCGAATAAAGTCAATTGATGAGTTGATTCTGGGCAAACATGGAATTTATATGAAACAAGGAGATTATTCAGGTACATTTTTACCCCAGGTTGCAGCTCATACCGACTGGAACAAGGAAGAATTTCTCGGGCATTGTGCGCATGACAAGGCTGGCATAGGTTGGGACGGATGGAAAACCGCAGAATTGTACACCTACGAAGCGCTGGTTTTTGGGGAAGGAGAATCGGAATAGTTTCTATTATTTTTGTGGTTTGAAAAGTTTCTATTGTTGTCGCAAATTTCATCATTTACATTTTAAAAAGTTTTAAATGAGTACCATAAAAAAATTTGAGGATTTGGAAGTATGGAAACTCTCAAGGGAGCTTTGTCAGGATATTTTTGTATTGACCATGAGGGAGGCCTTTTCTAAGGATTTTGGCTTGAAAAATCAAATAAGTAATTCAAGTGGATCTGTGATGGACAACATTGCCGAAGGTTTTGAAAGGGATGGAAACAGGGAGTTTTCCCAGTTTCTTTCTATAGCCAAAGCTTCCTGCGGCGAATGCCGGTCACAGCTATACCGTGGGCTTGATAGAAAGTATATTACCAACGAACAATTTGAACTTTCATCGCAGAAAACCATTGATTTAAGTCGTAAAATCTCGAACCTTATGACTTACCTTAAAAATTCTGAAATTAAAGGAAACAAGTTTAAGACGGCTTACCCCAAACAATAGGAACCAGATTAACAACAGAAACTAAAACAACTACTAAAACAAAATAAACCTTTCAAACCACAGAAACACCTCCGGATGAACACCGCCTATCCACTTTTAACAATCAGCATTCTGGTTATTCTTTTTTACTCGCTTTCGTTTGCATTTTCGCGAATGGAACTGGTGAGCAAAACAAACCACCGAAAATTCTGGAATGTGATGCTGCTGATCGCCTTCCTGACAACCGGACTGATCGGGTTGCTGATGGTCGTAAAAATAAATTACAAACTGACGATTCCCTATTACGATCAGCTGACAGGCTTCCATGTTGGCTTTGGAATCGGGATGGTCATGGTAGGCTGTTTCCACTTGTGGTGGCACCTCAGTTACTACCTCCAACTTTTCAGAAGCGAAAAGAGCCGAATACCACGTAATTCATTTGTTACTGAAAATGATCTGAATGTAGTTTTCTTAAAGATTTCAGCCTTTTTACTGGGAAGTACTTCCATCATAGCACAGGTAATTCTGTTGCGCGAGTTTCTTTCGGTTTTTAGCGGTAACGAACTGGTAATCGGGCTGGTGCTGGCCAATTGGATGATTTTAACCGGACTTGGCGCTTTCCTCGGACAATACGCGATAAAAATAAAAAAAGCCTCATCTGCTATCATCCGCGGTCTGCTCTGCCTTTCTGCTTTGCCTTTTTTAACTGCATTCGGGATCAATTTCCTGAAAAACATCGTGTTCCCGATTGGGGCAATGATCGGTGTGTTTCAAATTTTTATTGCGTCACTTTTGCTGCTGATTCCGTTCTGCCTGATTAGTGGTTTCCTCTTCACCTTTATCTCCATAAGTTATTCTGAAATCAGGAGCCAAAACGAAAGCGGACCAATCTATGGTTTTGAGTCGGTGGGCAGTACCATCGGAGGTTTACTTAGCGGACTGCTCTTTATTTTTGTCTTTTCATCCATCGAAAGTTTATTGGTACTTGCCATCATCAATGGTTTGGTTATTCTCTTTTTCAGTCTGAAACAAAACTTTCGAAAACTGATCTGGATGCCTTTGTTAATTGTTGTTCCGGCATTCACACTGCTTTTTTTTCATCCCGAAAAAAAAATCAGAAGTCTGGTTTACCCCAATCAGGATATCGTAGTTTCGAAAGATTCGCCTCACGGAAACATTGTGATTACCCGCCGCGAAAAAATGTGGAGCGTTTATAACAACAATGTGCTGCTGTTCGATTCAGAGTATTTCATGTTGAACGAAGAAGCCGTACATTTTGCCATGTTGCAGCACCCGCATCCGATGAATGTTTTGCTCATTTCAGGTGGCATTTCAGGACAAATTGACGAGCTGAAAAAATACAGAGCTGCCTCGGTGGATTACGTTGAAGACATCCGGTGGCTAATTGGCCTGATGAAGGATACGCTCCAAAAAATGACTAATGAAAACATTCAGATTTTTGTTACCGATCCGCTGCGATTCATCCGGAATTCCACGAAAAAGTATGATGTCGCGATATTGAACCTGCCCGGACCGTCCACCCTGCAAACCAACCGTTTTTACACACTTGAGTTCTTTTCACTCCTGAAGCAAAAACTTTCGCCTGGTGCAGTGATTTCGTTTGGACTTACAGCCCCGGTAAATTACATGAACAAGGAAGCAGTGGACCTTTTCTCAACCATTTATGTGACTTTGAAAAAAGTGTTTCAAAACGTGATTGTGATTCCGGGAGAAAAGAATTATTTCCTTGCGTCCGATGCTCAGCTGACTTTCAATATTGCCCTTGCCATTCAGGAGAAAGGAATTGAAAACCGCTATGTCAACCAGTTTTACATTGACGACAACTTGCTGAAAAGCCGCGGAGAAACGATTCTTTCAGCATTAAATCCCGGGTCGGGAATCAACAAAAATATGAAACCGGTTTTGTACCGGCAGCAATTAACCTACTGGCTGAGTTATTTCCAGACAAAATACTGGCTTATAGCATTTTTTGCAGCAGTTCTGGCCGTGTTTGTTTTTTTCAGGGGAAGCACTCCGTCAAAAGCCATGGTAATTACAGGTTTTTCGGCCACCGGAATGGAAATACTACTACTTTTTGGCTTGCAGGTTTTCTTCGGAAATATTTATCTGCTCACCAGCTTTGTTTTTACAGGTTTTATGCTTGGCCTAAGTGCAGGGTCGTTCTCCGGGAAATCGGTTCAAAACATTACTGAAAATAATTACCTGGCAGTCACGCAAATTGTGATTGGCGCTTATGCAGCATTAACGGGCGTCTTCCTGTTTTCTCCTGAAATGGCTGAACGGACGCCATCTATTGTATATTCATTGTACCTCGCAGCCACCGTGGTAATTGGCGGACTAACCGGATTTCAATTCGCGCAGGCCAGCCAAATCAGGAATGGAAGCTATGCCCAAATTTCAGGAAGAACTTACAGTTACGATTCATTTGGCTCGGCACTGGGTGCGTTTGTTGTTGCAATTCTCCTGGTTCCAAAAATCGGCATAATCGCTTCAATACTTGTAATTGGTTTTTTAAATCTGGCCTTCGGAATCTGGTTAATCACAGAAAGAAATAGAATTAACCATGCAAAATGCGAAACAAACAGGGCAAAAAAAGAGTATTTAAATGATACGAAAATTGATGTATTAAACTGACAATGAATACTCCTGAAATGAATACGCGTGAATTCCTGAAACAGGGATTGGCAGCCACCGGCGCTATCGCCTGTTCACCAATGATGAGTTTCGCAGGTGAAACCAGTGAAAAACTCTGGAAATGGAGCAAGGAAGGATTGTACTGGTCGGAAACGCCCCGGGGACCCAAATGCCTCATCTGCCCCAACGAATGTATTATTAAAGAAGGCGAAGCCGGAGTTTGCCACAACCGGGTAAATTACGGCGGCAAAATTTATTCAATTGCCTACGGAAATCCCTGCTCTGTCAACATCGATCCGGTTGAAAAAAAACCGCTGAACCATTTCCTGCCCGGCTCGAAAGCTTTTTCGATTGCAACTGCAGGCTGCAACCTTGCATGCATGAATTGCCAGAACTGGACCATCTCGCAGGCAAGTCCAAAAGACACGCGCAACTACGATTTGATGCCTGATCAACTGATTGCCCAAACCATCGCCAGCAATTGCAGATCAATTGCATACACCTATTCCGAGCCCATTTCGTATTATGAATACACTTTGGATTCGGCCAAACTGGCAAGACAGGAAGGCATCAAAAACATACTGGTCACAGCCGGTTACATCAATGAAGAGCCACTTCGCAATTTCTGTAAATACATAGATGCTGCCAATGTTGACCTGAAATCGTTCAGTAATGAGATCTACATAAAACTGAGTGCCGGAGCCCTTCAGCCAGTATTAAACACGCTTATAATAATGGCCGAAATGGGAGTCTGGCTCGAAATAACCAACCTGATCGTACCCGGTTGGACAGACAATGCGGACATGATCAAACGCATGTGCAGCTGGCTGGCCGAAAACGGGCTTTCCAATTATCCACTTCACTTCAGCCGTTTCCATCCGGAATACAAACTCACGCAACTGTCATCCACGCCAATTGGAATTTTAACCCAGGCACGAGACATTGCCCTTGGCGCCGGAATAAAATACGTTTACATTGGTAACGTGCCAGGACTTGTTGCGCAAAATACCTATTGCCCGAAATGCAAGGAACTGGTTGTCGAACGGAAAGGTTATTCGATCCTTCAGAAAAAACTTGAAAAGGGGGTTTGCATAAAATGTGGCGAAAAAATTGCGGGAGTTTGGGAATAACTGGATCATTGACCTGAATTTCATGGACTTCTCCCCATTTTCATAATCGTTCAATTTGTCGATGACATATGCAGGTGCAATGAATCGAATATGCTATTTTTACACGTTCATGCATAAAACAGAATCGGGATCAAACATTTCCAAATAGAATAAATGGCGCTTCACATCAACATAGAAGATATACTTTCGGCAAAGACGATCGAATCTGATCGGATTGAGTTTAAAGAAGGCTGGAATCCTGATTCCATTTACCGGAGCATTTGTGCGTTTGCCAACGACTTTGCCAATACCGGCGGAGGATATATCTTAATTGGTGTAGCTGAAGATCTGGCAAAAAAAACTGCGACTCGTCCTGTCAGGGGGTTAACTACCAACGAAATTGGTGCCATTCAAAAGGAAATGATAGGATATAATAATTTAATCAGACCTTATTATGCTCCAAAACTTTTTATTGAAGATGTCGATGGTCGTCAAATTGTTGTTTTATGGGTTGTTGCAGGCAGTGAAAGACCTTATGAAGTACCCGAGACAATTACAGCTAAACACAAAACCTGGAAATACTTTATCCGAAAATATGCTAGTTCTATTGAAGCCAAAGGCACTGAAAAGGAAGAGTTGATTACTTTATCAAACAATGTACCTTTTGACGATAGAGCAAATAATCAAGCTACTATCGCCCACGCTTCAATGGTTTTAGTAAAAGACCACCTTCGTAAAATTGGGAGCAAATTGGCTAATGATGTTGGCAAGTTAACCAATACTGAGATTTTACAACAAATGGCACTACTTTCAGGCCCGGAAGAACATCTTTCCCTTCGCAATGTAGCTCTTATGTTGTTTTCCGATAAACCATCTATATTTTTCCCTTACACTTGGGTAGAAATTGTACATTTTCCGAAAGGTACAAGCGATAAAGAATTTACAGAAAAAATAATAGATGGTCCAATTCAGCAGCAAATTACAGATACATTAAATTGGCTGAAAAACAATATTTTGCAGGAAAAAATCACAAAAATAGCAGGACAAGCCGAGGCTGTGAGGGTTTGGAACTATCCCTACTCCGCTTTAGAAGAAGCTGTCTCCAATTGCTTGTTTCATCGCAATTATCAGGAGCGGGAACCTGTTAGTATCAGGATAGAACCTGATGTCATTTTGTTGTACAATTTAGGTGGCCCCGACCGTTCCATCAAACGGGAAGATTTTGCTACTGGGAAAGCCATTCCGAAACGATACCGAAATCGTCGTCTGGGTGATTTTTTGAAAGAGCTAAGACTTACTGAAGGACACGCTACTGGATTACCCGCCCTAAAAAAAGCCATGAAATTAAATGGTTCTCCTGATCCCGTATTTGATTTTGATGAAGAACGTACATGGTTTCAGGTAATGTTGCCCGTACATCCTGCCTTTAAAATAAGGCTTCCTTTTTCAATAGACCTTGGCAAGGTAGAGTGGAATCTGGAAGGGATCGACAACTTGCTCGATCAAATTCTTGAATTTGCCAATATTGATGATACCGAAGGTATAGCTGGAGGTAAAGTTGATGATCAAGCCAGTGCTATAGCTGATATAATAGCTAAAGATGCACATAATGTTGATATTCAATTAAATAAAGTTTCAGGTCGGGTAGATAGTACCATAGCTGATGATATAGCTGATGATATAGCTGATGATATAGCTGATGCAATAAAAAATACTGATTATCAATCACCTGAAACCATTAATACTATTGATAGTGACATTGTTAATGATATAGCTGGAGGTATAGCTGGAGGTATGACTGACAGAGTAGTAGAAATACTTAATTTATGCAGAATACCCCAATACCGCGACGAATTATTTAAAAAATTGCAATTGGCTAAGCACCCTACTAATTATAAACTCTATGTAAAACCTCTTGTAGATATAAACTGGATTACCATGACCATTCCAAACAAACCCACCAGTCCCAAACAACAATACATCACCACTCTGAAAGGAAGGCTGGTACTTGAACTTTTAAAGCATAAAAAGAGATAAGCATTGCAATTCAATAAATTTGATGATTCAAATTCAATAAATCGCCTTTTCTTTGTACAGATATGAATCCCTAAACATTAGTTTATCTATGAAGTTGCCCATTCTCTACCTCAACGATTTAAATATTCAATCGGTCGAAAAAACCTTTTCCAAAACTTTAAAACAATTGCAGGACGGCGATTTCAAGAGTGCTGATGTACGAAAAATGCCTACTTCCGGCTTCTATCGTGCCCGGCTCGATATTCGCGACCGGTTGCTCTTCACCATTGCCAATTACGAAAACCAAAAATATTTGCTTCTGCTTGAAGTAATTAAAGATCACAATTACAGCCATAGCCGTTTTCTACGGGGAGCTATTGTTCCCGATGAGGACAGTTTTGTTCGGGTTCAATCGCCCAATGAGATTTCAACTCAGGAGAATGACCTGATTTTTCTCAATCCAAAGTCGCGCAAAATTCACCTGCTCAATAAGTTCATCTCCTTCGATCATTTGCAGGATTCCATATACTCACTCTTTCCGCCACTTATTATTGTCGGTTCGGCCGGAAGTGGAAAAACCGCGCTGGTGCTTGAAAAACTCAAAGAGTTGCCCGGCGAAATTGCCTACATTTCCCTTTCAAAATTTCTGGTCGAAAACGCTTCTAAAATCTATTATTCAAGCGGTTTTGACAACGAAAAACAAGAAGTCGAGTTTTTGTCGCTCCACAATTATTTATCGAGTTGGGAAAAACCGCAAGGTACTGAAGTTACTTTCCGACAGTTCGACAGTTGGTTTTTCAGATATGCCCAAACGGCGCGGATCAACGAACCCTACCGTGTATTTGAAGAATTTAAAGGTGTAATTACCGGTTCGCCCGTGCATACTGCATGGCTATCGAAAGCGGAATATCTTGAACTGGGGGTAAAGCAGTCCATTTTTTCGACTGCCGAACGCGAACGGCTTTACCCTGTCTTTCTGAAATATTTGGATTGGCTGGCGGAAAGTAATTTATACGACAGCAACATTTTGTGCCATCAATACCTTGAGAAAATTAAACCGCGCTATGATTACATTGTGGTGGATGAGGTGCAGGACATTACCAATATTCAGCTTAAATCCATATTGCAGTCGCTTAAACACAAAAATCATTTTATCCTGACGGGAGACAGCAACCAGATTGTACATCCCAACTTTTTTTCGTGGAGCAAGGTGAAAAGCTATTTCTACGAAGCGGGCGATCACGAAAAGCAGATTAAAATTCTTCAAACCAATTACCGGAACAGTTTAAATGTGGTTGAGTTGGGGAACAACCTGCTCAAAATCAAGATCACGCGTTTCGGCTCAATCGACCGTGAAAGTAACTACCTGATTGGCACTGTCAGCAAAAATAAAGGCGAGGTTTTGCTTTTCCCCGACGATGATAAAAAGAAAAACGAGCTCAACCGGCGCACCCAAAACAGCACGCATTATGCCGTGATTGTTCCCAACAATGAACAAAAAAGTGAAGCCCGGCGATTTTTCAAAACACCTTTGATTTTTAGTGTTCAGGAAGCAAAGGGATTGGAGTACGAAAATGTTATTTTGATGAACTTTGTTTCGAACAACGAAGCCGAATTCCGCGAAATAATAAAAGGGGTTACTGCCGGTGATCTGCAAAAAGAAGACCTGGTATACAACAGGGCTTCAGACAAGCACGACAAAGATGCCGAAATCTATAAATTTTATATCAACTCCTTGTATGTCGCCATCACCCGAGCGGTGAAAAACATCTATATTTTCGAAAAACAGCCCCGGCACCCGGCTTTGCAATTGCTCCAAATGCAGGAGAACAAAGAGGAGGTAAAAGTTACTGAAGCCAAATCGACACTGGATGAGTGGCTTGCAGAGGCTCAACGTCTCGAAGACCAGGGAAAGTGGGAGCAGGCTGAACAAATTCGGGCCAAATATTTAGGCTACGAATATTTAAGTCCGGAACAACTGGAACAGATCAGACAATTGGCGCTCGATCCATCCAAAAAGGAACACGAGGTAAAAAAAGAACGCAAACAGCTTTTTCAGTACGCCGTTACCCACCAGCGGTACGATTGGGTGGAACAGTTGGCCCAACTACAATTTCAACGCGCCGTAATACTGATGAAAGAACTCAGGCACGACAAAAAAGAGTATGCTAAAAATATCAGGTTAGGACGCAAAAAAGAAGCTTTCGCGTTTGTAAAAAAATATGGTATCGACTTTCCGATTGAAGAAGAAGAGGTTACCGGCCTAATGCTTGCCCTTCAACACGGCCAAAGTGATCTGGTGTCTGAGTATCTTCAGCAACGGGCATCACTCTCACAAAAAGACAGTTCAGGAAAAATGGCTGTCGATCATCTGCTTGCATTGATAATAAAGAATGCCGCCCTAAAGAAACCAAAAGGCACACCCCTCCCTTCTGTCGTTCGCTTTTGGAGCGCCATTCAACCCAATAGTTTCACATACGAGACATACAACCGGCAATTTCAGGCCAGTTCGCATAGCATGGTTTATTTTCTCCTTATTTTAATGCGATGTGTTGATGAAATACATTATAGAAAAGTGCTTTTCAAAAAAGGAACTCCGGATGAGAAAAGAATCTCCTGTTTTATGATGGATCACATGGTTCACTATGCCGAAATGATTCCGGATGAAATACTGCCACCCTACCGGAAGAAGCGGCATTACATCAACAGTATTCTGTCGTCGAACGAAATAGGCCGTGCAGAGTTCCCTAATTGCAAAATGGCATTCAGCCGGGTCGATAGGGGAATTTACATAGTTAATCCGTTGACAAAATGGCTTTAACCTAATAACAAACAAAACCATGAATGATGCCCTTTCCTTCGGACTTTTGTGTTTTACCTCATTTTTCACGCTGATCAATCCGCTAAGTACCATGCCGGTTTTTATGACCATGACTGCTGAGCTGAGCGAAAACGAAAGAAACCGGACAGCAAAAAAGGCCACCATTGTCGCACTTATCACCATCATCATTTTTGCACTTTCAGGCCAATTGCTTTTTAAATTTTTCGGCATCTCTGTAAATAGTTTCCGGGTAGTTGGCGGCGTAATCTTTTTCATCATGGGAATGGACATGCTTCAGGCACGGCTCGGACAAGTGAAAATTAAGGATTCGGAAGTAAAAACCTACGTAAACGACATTTCGGTTACACCGCTTGCCATTCCGATGATTTGCGGCCCCGGAGCCATTACCAACTCAATAGTAATGATGGAAGATGCCTCGACCCTGACACGGAAGATAATCCTTTTCGGCACCATTCTTCTGGTCATGTTTATCACCTATATTATTTTTTACAGTTCGTCCCGAATCATCAAAATGCTTGGTCAAACCGGCATCAATGTAATGATGCGCCTGATGGGTCTGATTGTGATGGTGATTGCCGTTGAGTTCTTTTTCAGCGGATTAAAACCCATCATTTTAGACATAATTAAATAAATACATTCTTACTGTCAATGACTTGCAGGACAGCAAACGATTAATGTTATGAAATCGTTAATCGAAAAAAATTACTATCTGCAAAGAATAAATTAAGTACTTTTGTCCTCCGAAATAAGATTACAAAAAGAATAAGATTTGATTAACAAACAATTATAAACAAACTTTAAATACTAAATACTTCAGGAATTCCTCCTGGTAAAGTGCAAAAATCCACAAACCAAATTCATTCACATGAGTATTTACATTTTTTTCTTAGTAGTACTTTTTCTGCTGGCTGTTTCTGACTTAATGGTAGGAGTAGCCAACGATGCAGTCAACTTTTTGAATTCGGCCATTGGCTCCAAAGTTGCGACAAGAAGAGTAATCATGATTGTGGCAAGTGTCGGCATTATGTCAGGTGCTTTGTTTTCAAATGGGATGATGGAAGTCGCCAGAAAAGGGCTCTTTTTCCCTCAGTACTTCCTGTTTACCGAAATTATCCTCATTTTTCTGGCAGTAATGTTTACCGATGTTCTTTTGCTCGACTTTTTCAACACTTTTGGATTACCTACCTCAACCACGGTTTCATTGGTTTTTGGATTGTTGGGTGCAGCTGTTGGAATGGCATTCTTAAAAGTGGGAGATGGTGCTACCATTATGGTGGATGGTGTCGAAAAAATTGCCCAGATTGGGGATTTCATCAACTCATCAAAGGCACTGGCCATTATTTCAAGTATTCTATTGTCTGTCGTTTTCTCGGTCATTTTTGGTGTTGTCATTCAATGGATAAGCCGGTTAATTTTCAGTTTTAATACTGAAAAATCAATTAAATATTACGGCTCGCTTTGGGGAGGGGTGGCGATTTCAGCCATTACCTATTTCATCCTGATAAAAGGGATGAAAGATGCTTCATTCATGTCAAAAGAAAACTATGGAATTATTAAGGACAATACATTGGCGATTATTGCTGGTAGCTTCGTATTATGGACTTTGTTGCTTCAGCTTTTAAGTTGGTTATTTAAAACCAACCCTCTTAAAATTGTTGTTTTGGCTGGAACTTTGGCACTTTCCATGGCCTTTGCCGGAAACGACCTGGTAAATTTCATTGGAGTTCCATTGGCTGGGTTCGAAGCATTTAAGGTGTTTTCAGCCAATGGCGGTCAAGACGTTTTAATGGTCAGTTTGCTTGGCGATTTACAAACCCCTCCATTTTTTCTGATTATTGCAGGTTTTATCATGGTTATTACCTTATGGTTCTCAAAAAAAGCACGGTCAGTGGCTGATACTGAGCTTAAGCTTAGCCGTCAGGACGAAGGAAGTGAGCGGTTCGGTTCTTCTGCGTTCTCCCGGGTGCTGGTTCGTAAGGTTGTTTCAATGAATACATTCTTCAGTTCAGTATTACCACAACCACTGATTGAAAAAATCGGCAGACGGTTTGATCAATCGGAACTAGAGAAAAAGAATAAAAAAGATGTGGATCCTCCAATGTTCGATCTGGTAAGGGCTTCTGTAAACATGATGGTAGCTGCAATCCTGATTGCTGTCGGAACGTCCTACAAATTACCTCTTTCAACCACTTATGTGACTTTCATGGTAGCCATGAGTACTTCGCTGGTTGACGGGGCTTGGGGGCGCGATAGCGCAGTTTACCGCATTACCGGTGTATTCACCGTGATTGGCGGTTGGTTCATTACCGGATTTGCCGCATTTTCTGTCGCCTTACTGCTATCGATATTCATGGGTTGGGCTCAGCTTATTGGCGTAATAATTTTAGTGTGTTTGGCTGTATTTGCATTTTACAGAACAAACATTACACACAAAAAACGCGAAAATAATCAAATCGAAACCGCTGAAGAAGTAGAAGAAACCCGCTCTGTGGCAACCCTTTTTGAAAAGTGCAACACAGGAATTAAAAAAACGCTGAACACCGTGACCGATTTGTACAGCGAAACAATCAATCACTTGATTAAGGAAGACCACAAAGAATTAAAGAAACAACTGAAGACTTCGACCCAGTTGGAGGAAAAGCTCAGTAACAAACGTAATAAATTGTACCAGGCCATTCCAACGTTGCCTGTTACCGAATCCGTCGAAGCCACCCATTATTACATTTTGACACTCGACTACCTGAAGGAACTTGCCCATTGTGCAACTTTTCTGGTCGAACCTGTTTACAATCATGTTGACAATAACCACAAACCACTGATTGAATCACAGGCGGAAGAATTGACAAAAATGGCGGTAGCCTTTGATAAATTTATGAAATTGGTGTTGAGTTCATTGGAGGATAACAGTCAGGAAAGACTGAATATAATAAATGAGGAACAGGCCAAAATCCTTAATATGATCAAAGAATCGCGCAAGAACCTGATTAAAACGATCAAAAGAAAAGAGGTAGGAACGAAAACCAGCATGTTGGTTTTGAGCATATTGAATGAAACCAGGAACATTCTGATTTATACCGTCAATATGATGAGAATTCAGAATGACTTTACTGTTACTGTAAAAGAAGAGAAATAAAAAGATTTTATTTAAAAAAAAGAGGCTGAACCTTTCGGATCAGCCTCTTTTTTTGATAAAGATTTGATATCCTTCTTTCCATTTTGAGCGACGATTACTTTTCTTTCACATCATCATTGTAAATATCCCTTATACAGATGTATTTTCCGTCGCGCTTTTCCCAAACAGCCATGTACTTACCTGTGGAAATTACTTTTCCGGATGCATCCGTAACGGTTGCTTTGCCAACTTCAGTAACTTGCTTTTCATCGCCAAATACATCCAAAACGTCATAAGAAACAGTTGACCCCTCGGCTCTTTTTGCAAGACCTGCCTCAATGTCTGTTTGAATGGCAGCTTTGCCCACCAACATCGGTTTATTATTCGAAAGACTCACCGCATCTTCAGCATAGAAAGCGGCGATAGCACCTGCATCACGGGCATTGTCTGCCGCTGACCAACTGTTTTCCAAAGCCTGTATTTCGGCTTTTATTGCAGCCATATCCGTTTCGGCCACTACTTGTACGGGTGTCTCAGCTACTTTTGGAGCAGGTGAACTGCATCCGATAGCAAATAAGGATATAGCAACGCATACTGCGGCTATTCCTGAATAGTTTATTTTTTTCATTTTAAGTTGTTTATTTTGCCTACTCTGTTCGGTTTTCGGCTTTCCCCGTTTTATTTTACTTTGACAACCAAATGTTGCTTATTCTTATTCGTTATTGCTGTTCTTTGAAATATTCAACAGCTACCGGAACTTTAACCGGTGCAAACTATGCCGTTTTGATTGTCAACAGCCAACTGCATTGTTTCCAGTCGGTTTACCTTTTTTAAGTGATTATCGAAATGGATGTACCTGATTAATACCAGTGTAATCAAAGCAAATCCGGCAAAAGAGACAATCATATATTCCCATGATAATATTTCACGAAGTGGTCCCAACAATTTTGCCCCAACAGATAGGCCTATATTTGAAATGGCCATATAAAGTGTGAACTGTGTGGCAGAGATTCTTTTCCAGCAAAGCTGCATGGCTATGGCAAAAATTGCAATGGTGGTAAATGTGTTAAAAATGAAATAACCCAGAAAAAAGCCATAAGCCAGGATATCATGCTGCCAGTAACTTTTCAGAAAAGCCATAACCGATACAACTGCAATGAGACAAATTAAGTAAATGGTCATCATTCTGATTTTTCCAAAGAAGTCGATGAGTGCGCCTGCCACGAACATTCCAAGAATTCCGGAGATCATGTTGGTGGTTGCAAATATTTGTGAGTACTGCGAATCAGTCCATCCAAGTTCCTGCACAGTAAAAACCGGTAAAATTCCTATTATGAGACCCCTGCCAACCGAATAACTGAATGCCGCCAGTCCCATTATTATACTTACGCGCAGAAAAAACACCTGAAACAGGCTTTTTATAATGGCTTTCCAACTGTGCAGTTGCAGTTTGCCTGAAACTTCTGATCCTTCTCCTTTGGTCCACGGCATTATTTTTTCGCCGGGTCTTTCTTTGAGGAATACCGGCACCAGCATTATCAGCAAAACAATGCCTGAGAATAAGGCAATGGCATAAAAGAAACTGTAAGCATTTATGATATAACTTCCGGCTGCCACTGAGGCCGACATTCCCAATGTTTTAGAGCCCCAC
This sequence comes from Chitinophaga pinensis, assembly GCA_945897845.1. Classification (GTDB taxonomy): domain Bacteria; phylum Bacteroidota; class Bacteroidia; order Bacteroidales; family Prolixibacteraceae; genus Aquipluma. The sequence goes on from CAMDGL010000033.1 coordinate 16,045, forward strand.
ATCAGGCCGTTTGCCCTTGCCTGCTGATCGACAGGCAGGATGTCAATCGCCATTCCATCTACTGAAATATCCTGAAATACAGTAAATAAGCTAACTGCAAAACCGGCAGCCATTAGTAGATTTAGATTGTTAAGCGGATCGGAAATAAAGGCCATTGATAAAAAACTGGCTACCAATCCGAATTGTCCGAAGATGATCCATGGCCGTCTGCGCCCCATGGGCAGGTAGGTAAATCTGTCCATCAGCGGAGCAGCCACAATCTTGAAACTCCATGGTATTAGTGCGACCGCCAAATAACTGCCTATTTCTGCCGGGCTTAACCCATTCATAGCCATCCATGCTGGTAAGCCAAACAATAGCAGGCCTTCAGGTATTCCCTGCGCAAAATACAACGCAGAAAAAGCCAGATACCGCAATACTGCATTTTCAGAGAGGGCAGGAAACCTGCTGATTAATAGTTTTTTCAAGGGATTTGCTGCTAAGTTTTAAATTAATATTATCTCACCATCATTTCCAGTTTGCCAATTTTCACTTCCTTCCAGTCCCTGGTTTTCAGTCCCTCTTTTACGGCGAGTTGTGTCGCTAAATCCATATCGCCAAAAGATTCTTCCATAAACGCGGCCAACTGTGTAGCATCTTTGTACATGCTAACGGTAATGTGCGTTCCATACGATTCGCTTCCGGCAGGCAAGATAGCCTGAAGCAATTCCCAGCTTCCTTTTTTACCGCCATCGACCATTTGTTGGTGCCAGGGTTTGAAAATTTCTGATTCAACTTTTTCATAGCTGTCATCCAATTGTTTCATGATATCCATGGTAATCATTGTTCCAACTTTCATCGTAAAGTCGCCTTTCGTACCGTCAACAATCTTAAACAACACCTGATGTGCCATGTCTCTCGATTTTCCGGTTTTATCATACATGTCTGTAAATTCCTTATCCGTCATTTTTGGGTAAGCTTTTTTTGCATAAGCCATCACATCCAATGATCCGATAGCCTGCAACATATCTTTGAGGCTGGTAAATATGGTTACCGTTAAATATTGCGATCCTTGTTCTGTTCCTGAAGGAGTTAAAGACCAAAGATCCCAACCGATAATTGATTTATCGGCTACGCGTTGTTTGTGAATACCCGACCAGAATTCTTCAACCTGCCAGTAGTTGGATCCTTGATCAGCCTTTACGCGCATAAACTCAAATAATAAATACTGAGGAGGCGTTTTCTCCTGTGAATAAGCGCCGAGCGTTAATAAAACGACAAAGCATAGTGCGAATAGTTTTTTCATAATTTTGATTTTAAGGGTTAATGATTGTGCTTTACGCAATTAATTTTATAATGTTCGGATATAAAGACCTAATTATCTTATTATTATTTCAAGGCAATTATTTTTACTATTTGGTGCGGAAGTTTCTAACTTGCACTTTTATGATTGGTGGAGAAAATGCAATTATAAATCGCACCACCCAATCATCTTC
>CAMDGL010000034.1 GCA_945897845.1 Chitinophaga pinensis
CCTTTCTCATAGGTATCTTCCACCTTTTTCTCGAAAAGATGAATTTTTTCTTTCAGCGGTAGAAGCATTTCGGAGATGCTTTTCTGATTTGACACCGAAAAGTCTTCGGTATTTTGTTTCAGAATTTTAGAGGCTATGTTTTCAAATTCGATGGTGAATTTTTGCTGAAGGTTTTCCATTTCCTTTTTCTGCGATTCCAGTTTTTCCTGAAGATTGCCAAAATCGGCTTCTGCACGCGCCAACTGCTGACCTTGAATACCATTTTCAGTCCTAAGCTGTTGAAGTTGTTGATTCAATTCATCCTTTTCTTTTAACAGTGAAAGGTTGCGGTCTTCGAACAAGGATTTTTCCTTTTCAAGGTTAAATTTTTCCTGAAGGAAGTTTTGCTCTTCAGAACGTTTTTGCTGCTCGAAATAAGACTGTTGCTTCTGATGCTTCGATTTCAGGAACAGGAATGAAACGATCAGTCCAACGAAAAAACCTACGACACCAAATAAAATTTCCATGATTTTAATTTTGACTAAAAATACAATAAAAAGATTGCCACAAAGGCGCAAAGTCACGAAGAAACACAAAGCAATGAATTGCGATAAACTAAACTTTGTGAAATCTTTGTGTTTTCGTGTCTTGGTGGCAGAAAAAATGAAATTGAATACTGAAAAATTAATGGCTACTTTGCTTTATCAAAATCAGAAATAATCATGGATGTTAAAATAGAAGAAAGCTGGAAAAAGCAGCTTCAGGATGAATTTGAAAAACCGTACTTTAAGCAACTGACTGAATTTGTGAAGTCGGAGTATGCCACCCAAACCATTTATCCGCCTGCAAAACTAATTTTTAATGCTTTTGAGCAATGTCCGTTTGATCAGTTGAAAGTGGTCATTTTGGGGCAAGATCCGTATCATGGGCCAGGACAGGCGCACGGCTTGTGTTTTTCGGTGAACGATGGCGTTGACTTTCCACCCAGTCTGCGAAATATCTTCAAAGAAATTAATGCTGATACCGGAGCGACCATTCCCAAAAGCGGAAATTTGGAAAGATGGGCAAAGCAGGGAGTTCTGCTGATAAATGCGACTTTGACAGTTCGTGCCCATACCGCCGGTTCGCATCAGAAAAAAGGTTGGGAACAATTTACCGACTCGGTTATTCATTTGGTAGCCGACAAACTCGAAAATGTGGTTTTTATTCTTTGGGGTAATTATGCCAGCAGCAAAGGAGAGTTTATTGATGCCAGCAAACATTTGGTTTTGAAATCAGTACATCCTTCGCCATTGTCGGCCAGTCGGGGATTCTTCGGAAATCACCAGTTTTCAACCACCAACAAGTATTTGACAGAACATGGAAAATCGCCGGTTCAGTGGTAAAAGGAAAGCTTATTCAGCCAAATCGCCAACCACTGCGCCAACGACCGTAATCAAATCTTCAGGATTAATTTTTAGCTGCAAGCCACGCTGACCGGCGCTTATAAAAATGATATTGAATAATAGACAGCTTTCGTCAATATAGATCGGGTAAGGTTTTTTCATTCCCAACGGCGAGCAGCCGCCCCGAATGTAACCGGTTAGTCCCAGTAATTCTTTCTGATGAACCATGGCACAATTCTTATTGCCCGAGATTTTTGCCGCTTTCTTCAGGTCAACTTCGGAACTTCCGGCAACAACAGCAATAAAAACACCGGTTTTGTCGCCGCGCAAAACCAGTGTTTTGAAAATCTGTTCAATGTTTTGACCAATTTTTAATGCCAGCTTAGTAGCGCTCAAATCGTTTTCATCCACTTCGTATTCCGCCAGTTCGTAGGCGATTCCTTTGGCATCAAGCAAGCGTGCGGCATTCGTTTTTTTCACAATAGCCTCCCCCATCCCCCTCCGAAAGAGGGGGCTTTCGCTTCGAATTTTCGAATTTTATTACCCATGATTGTGTTGAAATGCGCTAATTCTCCAATCCGATGATGGCCGAAGTTTCCAACGATTCGCCTGAAGAAAGCTTAACCGGATAACCGAAGGCATTGGTGGCTTCAACGCATACAAATGTTTCCCAGGCATCGTCGGGTAAATCACCGATTTTGGCGCAGGTTTCTTCTCCCGGGTTCCAGACTGTTGTGACTTTACTTCCTGATTTATCAACTTTAATCCGGCGGTTGAAAGCGCTGTCTTCAATTACGACAGGAGTTTCTGTGCCTAAATAATGGCGGGTCAATGGCTCCTGAATGTGCAGGAAAAACTCCTTCTGTACGCCATTTTCGCCGGTAAGCTGGTTGAAATAACCTGTACCTTCGAGCCCTTCGATGGATAAGTTTTCGATGGCCGAAAGACTGAAATACGAATGTAGCGCGCAGGTATATTCGAACGGAACTTCCGAAGTATTGGTCACTTTCAAGGTTACATTGAGTGTTGTGCCGATTATAAATTTCATTTCAGCACAAAAATCATATTCCCAATATGCTTTAGTTTCCTCCGATGAGCAAAGCTGAAGCCTGACCATTGTTTCTCCTGAAGGCAACGTATCAGTTTCGAGCAAGTCCCAATACATCAGCCGGGCAAAGCCATGCTGTGGTTTCTCCGGATCGGTTTTGTGCGGCCCGAACCACGGAAAACAAACCGGTATCCCTCCGCGAATGGGTTTCCCTTCTTCAAAACTGCTGTCAGGGCTCATCCACAATATTTCCATCGAGTTGCGCGGTTTGAAACTCGTCACATGTGCGCCGTACAGACAAATATCGGCATCCGCATATTTGTTCGAAACCGTTATAAAAACCAAATCCTCTTCCAATTCAGCAAATCCGAGTTCGCCTTCAATGCAGAACTTTTCGTCCAGTTCGTCAATGTCAATCATGGTAAATATGTTTTAAATGTTACAATCTAAATCTGTTCCCAGCCATCGCGGTAATTGTGTCTGATCCATTCCTCGGCGGAAGCAAGTGCTGGGATCGTGTCGTATTTCGTGTCAAATTTAGGGTCGCCGTTCACAACCTCAAATTTGTTGGAAGTGACGACCCTGATTTTTTCAGCATAACCAATATTGGTAAATTGCATGTTTTTCCCATCCCAAAGCAATCGTTTTCTTAAATCCTGAAGTCGGACAGCCAAAACGCCCATTACCACCATTTCGTTGAGCGGCCCTGAATAGCTGAAGTTTGAACTGGCCTCTACCCTATTCTCCTTGTTTTCCTTGGCAGCACGTATCCAATCCTGTTCGTGCCCGTTGGTATCGGAATTTTGTATGCGGCGGATGGTTTTTTCAGGTTCGTTGAAATGTGCCATTTCTGAAATTGGCAACAATGTTGGATTGGCTGCAGAGCTTCCACACATTATTTTTCCTTTGGTACCGTAAAATATTACTCCACCACTTTCGTTCCCCATCGGTTCACCGTCGTTCAGTTCTGTTGGACGTTCAGGCAGCATTCCGCCATCGTACCAAGTAATTTTCACTTCGGGCATACCAACTTTCGGTAAATTATCGCGTCGGGGAAACCAATACGTAACTTTTTCGGCAGTGGGGGCCGATTCTGTATTTATCTGAGTGGAACTGCCTTCAACTGCCATGGGGTATTGCAGCATCAACGCTTTAAAAACCGGATCGAGAATATGGCAGGCCATATCACCCAACGCACCTGTTCCGAAATCCCACCAGCCGCGCCAGTTCCATGGCGTGTAAACTTCATGGTAAGGGCGAAACTTAGCCGGCCCGATAAACAAATCCCAGTTCAGCGTATTTGGCACGCGCATTTTGTCGGTTGGCCGTTCCAGACCCTGAGGCCAGATTGGCCGGTTGGTCCAGGCATCCACTGAAGTAATTTCGCCGATGGTTCCTGCCCAAATCCATTCACAAATTCTACGGATTCCTTCTCCTGAATTTCCCTGGTTTCCCATTTGAGTGGCGACACCATATCTCAGCGCAGTTTCTGTCATTATCCGCGATTCGAAAACCGAATGTGTCAACGGTTTTTGAAGATAAACATGTTTCCCGGCTTTCATGGCCATCAGTGCAGGCAAGGCATGTGAATGGTCGGGCGTGGCAATCATAACAGCATCAATATCTTTGCGTTTATCGAACATTTCACGGTAATCCTGAAATTTTGCTGCCAGCGGCCATTTCCGGAAAGCATTTCTCCCGGCATATTTCGAATCAATATCGCACAAAGCAACAATGTTTTCGGTATCCATATTGGTCAGGTTGTTGAAACCCATCCCGCCAACGCCGATTCCGGCAATATTGAGCTTGTCGCTCGGAGCTTTGTGCCCAAGTCCGGCAATAACGTTTGAAGGAAGTATTGTGACAGCAGTAGCTGCAAGTAATGTATTACCCAGAAAGTTCCTGCGACTGATGTTTGAATGATTGTTTCCCATGGTATTTCGAATCCGCAAAATAAAGGTTTCTATATCCGGTGAAAATAGGTATTCTGTTTTAAAATCAGAAATGAAACTATAAATCTAATTGCAAAATATTCTTTCTACTATAATAATGTTTAATAAAAATTTGAAAAGAAAGAACACGGAAAGAAAAAATAGTCTACATTTATCAATTAAAACCAAATTTTAATAATTATGAAAAAGCTTTTCCTTGTTGTTATTCTATTTGTTGCTGTTTTGTCTATAAATCAGGCAAATGCTTCAACGTATTCTGTGAACGAACAGGCTATTGATCAGTTATTTGCAAGCGCAATTGAAACGAGTATGATTTCTATGAATGCGACTGAACTTAGCTCTGTCGCGTCTAGTGTTTCTTCAACCGTTATGGCTCAAGAGAAAGATGCCATAGTTGCAATCGCACTCGATTTCTTTCTTGGAGGTCTGGGTATTCACCGTTTTTATCTGGGAACTGAGACGCTTACCGGCTTGGCCTATATATTTACCTGTGGCGGTATTTTCGGCATTGTCCCGTTGGTTGACTTCGTTGTACTAATAATCGACAATAAAGATATTAGTGCTTACATCAACAATCCTAAATTTTTCATGTGGAATTAGTATTATTGGGATAATATTAACAAGGTGTCTGTTTATTAAACAAAAACAGGCACTTTTTTTTAGCAATTTTATGAATGTACCGTTTCAAAGAATCTATATGTTTTTTCTATTTTTATTAGTGTGTGCTTCTTTGAATGCGCAGCCAGGAAGTTTTATTTCATTAAAACAGCATACCGAAATTCTTGAAAATGGAAAGAAGATTGCCAATGAGGTTGATTTATTTTTTGATAACAACAAACAGATTATCACCAAATATTATCATTCATCTTCGGAATTTATTATGATATCAAACTCGTTGGGCGAAATAAAAACCTATTATCCGGGCACCAACGAAGTCGGATATAAACAAATCTCTGAATTATCCTCAAAAAGAAATCTTATCTATTATTTTTCTAACAACCTGACTGATCATCTTGGACTTGCAGATGAGGGATTTAATCTTATCTCAAACACCTATGAAAACCAGTTTTATGTGACCTTGTGGAAGGCTCCGTCTATATTGAAAGGCATTGAAACGGTCAAGATGGTTTTTGAGAAAGGACTTCCTGTATATTCAGAATATCTGACGAACAAGAAAAAAATATTGAAGAAGATCTATTACACCAATTATAAAGATTTTACCCAATTCAGACTTCCATTAAAAATTATTGAGATTAGTTATATGCCTTCTGGAGACTCCATTATCAATCGAACCCTTTTCTCTGATGTCAAGGTTTCCTCATCTGCTGATGACAAGTATTTTAATTTTAAAATTCCTGATAATGCAAAGCCTGTTGGTAGCAATAAAGGCCAGTAGTTTTGGAATAATTTTCTTTTCCATTTCGTTAACGGGTTTTACGCAATCCATTAATTTGTCGTCTGATTTGTTGCTTGCCGATTCTGTCTCGAAGCAACAAGTACACCACCACGAAAAACGGGTCTATATTTTTAAAAATCAAAGAAAAACATTAAAAAACAGCAACCCGGTAAGCTTAATTTATGGGGGCTCTCTATATGTGTATCAAAATTTTGTTTCACAACATTTTTCTGCGGATTGCCTTTACGATCCAAGTTGTTCCGAATTCAGTAAGTTAGCCGTTAAAGAATACGGTCTGTTTAAAGGTGCCCTGCTGTCGTTTGACAGGTTAAACCGCTGTAACCGAATTGCTGCAACCGATCTGGATCCGGGAATGATTAATAAAAAAACGCACAGGTTTCGAGACTCAATAAAAAGGTATAAATGAAGTACATCAACCTTATTTTTTTTATTTTAATGTTTCGCCTGGGATTTTCACAGAATAAAAGTGAGCTTCCTTTTATTGAACATCTGATTAACAAAGGATATTACAATGAGGTTATCCATTTAATTGACAATGATTCTCTAAATTACGGTCATGACCAACTGGATTCGTTAAACTATTACAAGGGTTGGGCACACTATTCGCTTAAAAATCTGGAGCAATCTACCACATCGCTTTTAAATGTTGGGAAAGAGTCGCCATTCTATTTGAAATCCCGGCTTTTCGCAGGATACAATCAAATCTTTCTTGAAAATTATGAGGATGCCAGAAAAACTATCGGTCATATGAATGCTCAAAACGAACCCATTCATACACTGGTAAATTTTGAGTTGAGCGGAATTGACATGTTGCAGGGAAACTGGTCGAAGGCAAAAGAACAACTTCAGCGGGTAAATCCAGATTTTGCAACAATTAACCAGCAAGTTGCAACATTAGGCCAAATCATAAAAGAACAGGAAACCCATAGAACAAAATCGCCTTTAATTGCAGGATTAATGTCGTGTATAATCCCTGGTTCAGGAAAAATTTATGCCGGCCACACAGGAGAGGGAATTGCATCGATGATTGCAACAACCGGATTTGGGCTGATAACCTGGGAAAACTACCGAAAACTTGGTATTGGTCATGTGAAAACGATGTTCTTTGGAAGTATTTTTGTTGCAACTTATGCTTCAAATATTTATGGATCAGTTATTTCAGTCAGAATTATTGAAAACGATTATAAGGATGCCCAACACAATCAAATTCTTTTTCAGCTTCATATTCCTTTACGGAATATTTTTGAGTAGCAGCGCAACAGACCTGAAAGGAGATAGTTTGTATGCCACGGGTCAATACTTTGAAGCATCTATCGAATATGAGCGCATGATTTTTAATGCTGAAAGTCAAACCGAATTGTATAAACACAAATACAAAAAAGCGTTGTGCTATAAGCAGTTGAGAAATTTCAACCGGGCATTGGACGAACTTCAGCCTATGTATTTCCCCAATGCTTACGATTCATTGTACCAACACGTTTGTTACGAACAATCACTTTGTTTTTATTTGAACGGAGAGCCTGCGAAAGCTTTATGGAAGATTGATGAGTATTTTCATCGAAGTACCGACACTGCCACTTACCGGCTCTTTATACCAGTTAAATTATTATGCCTGAATGAGACCTTACAGTGGAACGAGGCAAAAGAATGTTTTATCGGCTTTATTCAAATGCAAAATTTCACACCTGAAAAACAGGCTGAAATGTATCAAATTGTATACTCACTTTATAAAAAGAGAAATCTTCCGCACATCAGGTCAACTAAAAAAGCCGAAAATTGGTCACGTTTCATTCCTGGTTCCGGACAGATTTATGCTGGCAAGACAGGAGAAGGCATCGTTAATTTCCTGATAAATGCTTCAGTACTTGCATTTAGTGCGCATCAAGCTTACAATGGATTCTACATCACCGGGTACCTGGCAGGATTAGGATTCTTCAATAAAACTTATCACGGTGGAATTAAACGCTCAGGAATTTTGGTTACTCAAAGAAACAAGGAACTTATTGTAAATTTTAATAGCGAAATCAATGCAACTATACGTTCTAATTTCGAATTGAATTAAATGCTTTGTAGCCAATTTCGAAATCTAAAAAAAGGTGGACTCTTGCGAATCCACCTTTTAAAATATCAATTCATTCAAACATCTATGCCGGCATATCTGGAAGGCTCCATGGTTTGCGGTAAGTATGTTTGATCAGTTCGGCTGCAAATTCAGTTGCAGGAACCGGATCGGTATATGTTTTATTGAATGTTGGATGTCCGTCATGAATTTTGAAACCATCTTCGATAACGATCTTGATTTTTTCGTCAGCACTGATGTTTGTAAATTTCATGTTTGGTCCATCCCATTCCAATTCTTTGTTCAGGTTTTGTAAACGAACAGCCAGTACGCCCATTACAACCATTTCGTTGAATGGTCCGGCTTCGCTGAAATTGGAAGCTGTTTGTACGCGGTTTTCAGGAGTTTCTTTGGCTGCACGAACCCAATCCATTTCGTGTGAAGTTTCAACACGGCGACGGAATTTTGGAGATTCAGGTTTGCGGCCTGATAATAACCATGGATTCACACCGTAGCATCCGCAAATCAGTTTGTCTTTTGTTCCGTGGAAAATAACGCCACCGCCCGAATCGTTCGGATTTTTACCGGCTGGCCATCCTTCAGGAAGCATTTGTTTGATACCACCATCGTACCAGAATACTTCAACCTGAGGAAGCTGAGCTCCTTTTTTCGATCCTTTCCAGGCACGTTTTGGTGTACGGGCTGGGAAAGTTAATTTTACAGACTGTGCTGTTGGAGCGCAATCCTGAAGTAATAAAGTTGAATTACCCTGAGCTTTTGTTGGATAACCCAGTTCGAGACCAACAAATACGGGATGCAAAATGTGGCAGGCCATGTCGCCCAATGCACCTGTACCGTAAGCCCACCAACCGCGCCAGTTCCATGGGTGATAAAGTTCGTTGTAAGGTCGCATTTGAGCCGGACCTGTAAATAAGTCCCAGTCCAGCGTTTCAGGAACCCATTGTCCTTGTTTTGGAGTGTTCAGACCTTGTGGCCAGATTGGACGGTCGGTAAATGCTTCAACTTTGGTTACTTCACCAATTTCACCATTTGCAAGCCATTCGCAGGTCAGGTTTACGCCTTCCTGAGAAGAACCCTGATTCCCCATTTGTGTAGCTACATTGTATTTTGCAGCCAGTTTAGTAAGCAAACGTGATTCGTAAACCGTATGAGTCAAGGGTTTTTGACAGTAAACGCTTTTCCCCATTTCAATGGCATGCGATGCAACAATGGCATGTGTGTGGTCGGCAGTTGCAATCACAACACCATCAATCGATTTACCAAGTTCATCGTACATAACTCTCCAGTCTTTGTACTTTTTTGCACCCGGAAACTTATCAAACACACCGTTTCCACCGGTATATTTCCAGTCAACATCGCAAAGTCCGATGATGTTTTCAGAGGCAAGGTTTTTCAGGTTGGCGAAACCCATGCCACCGACTCCAACACCGGCAATATTCATTTTATCACTTGGAGCTTTGTGCCCCATGCCGGCAATTACATTGCTCGGAAGAATTGTAATCCCGGCAGCAGCAGTTGCAGTAGTTGCCAGAAATGATCTTCTGCTAAATTTGTCTTTCATTGGTTAATAATTTTAAATCGATTTAGGTAATATAAATGTGTGTGCATTTGATCAAAAAATCTCCTAAAGGTAAAATTATCTTCCAGAATCACCAAGCCTGAAAGTTCCATCTTATGAATTTAATTGAAATCATAGAATCGCTCAAATAAGCGTAAACCAAACACTTTACTGTAAATTCAAGTAAATGAATTTTTTCGGATAGTTTTTGTCTATTCAGTATTGAAAAATTCGATTTGACTGACGAACAATCAAGGCTTATATTTGTGTGAAATTTTAAAAAATTCAAATTAAATAATAAGAATATCATGAAAACTATCGGAGAGAAATTCCCAAATTACAGCAAAGAAGCAGTGGTTTCGCTCGAAATGGGCAAAGAGTTTAAAACAATTACCAACGCCGACATTGCAGGCAAATGGACCGTATTCTTTTGGTGGCCGCTCGATTTTACTTTCGTTTGCCCTACAGAAATCGTTTCGTTTAACGATCATTTCGAAGAATTTGCAAAACGTGATGCCAATGTGGTTGGCGCTTCAATCGACTCGCAATTTGTGCACCTTGCGTGGCGTAACAACCATGCCGGATTGAAAGGATTAAAATTCCCAATGTTGGCCGACACCAGCAAATCACTTTCAGAAGAACTCGGAATTCTGGAACCAGTTAATAAAATTGCCTATCGTGCAACGTTTATCATCGATCCTGAAGGAACCATTCAGCATGTATCGGTAAACGGACTGAACGTTGGCCGTAATGTCAAAGAAATTATACGCATTCTGGATGCATTGCAAACAGGCGAATTAACTCCATGCGATTGGACTCCTGGAGAACCTACATTGTAATTTTTCAACTTTCATCATTTCTCAAGATGGGCTGTCCGAAAGGGCTGCCCATTTTTTTGTATCCCAAATGTGAAATGAATCCTAAAATTTGATCCCGAGAAGCCAATTTTTCTGCCTTTCTAATATCGGGTTTTATATTTGCGGCCATAAAAAAAAGTAAAACAGAATGGAAAAGAAGATGGGTAATCCTGCGGTAGTTGGGCTTGCAGGTTTTGGTTTAACAACTTTACTGCTGCAATTTCACAACATCGGAATCCTGGGGCTTGGACCAGTTGTAGCGATGGGTATTGTTTTTGGCGGACTGGCTCAAATGATCTCAGGATTTCAGGAGCAAAAAATGGGAAATAATTTTGGGTACAGCGCTTTTGTGGCTTATGGTGGTTTCTGGATCGGTTTATCAATCATCTGGATACTTAACCACTTGAAAGTATTTGAAACCAGCCACGCGGAGCTCGGTTTGTATATGCTGGCGTGGACGCTTTACACCGTAATAATGTTTATTGCATCACTTCGCGTGCACAAAGCGATGGCTATTACTTTTGGACTGCTTTTAATCGGCTTTATCTTGCTTGTTACAGGACTTTTGGGCAATCCTGTATTCATAAAAATAGCAGGATACGAACTTATTTTTTGTGCTTTGATGGCCTGGTATATGATGGGCGCTATCATTATCAACGATTTGGCGGGTAAAAAAGTTCTTCCAACCGGAAAGCCGTTTATCAGTTAGAATTTATTCGGACCAAATTATGGAAAGGCTGCCGGTTGGTGGCCTTTTCTTATATAACAAAGCGGAAACCAGTCTCCCGGATTCCGCTTTTTGAATTTGCGTTAAAAATTCAGTTTCTCATTTAGAACATTTCCTCTCCTCCTCCTCCTTCACCTTGTTGTTCTGAAGGAGCTTGCCTGTCCATTTTATAATTGTTTATCTTGTAGCTTAAAGTCAGCATCACTACGCGTGGTTCGCGCTGCATTTTAAAGGTCGATTTGAAATCGTCGCCGTAGGAGGTTCCTTCAAATTTCCCGGTTCCCAAAATGTCACGAACACTGAGTGTTGCCGAAAGCTTCTTTTTCATGAAATCCTGACGGTACGACAAATTGGTAAAGATCATCGCTTTCTGGTCGCCCTGTGCCGAAACAGAAGGTCCACGGTAGAAACCGGTCAACTGCATACGGCTGTCGCCTGAGAATTTGATGGTGGCATTCAATCTTCCTGAGTAGTTGGTACTTTGTCTGTCAACCGATTTGCCCAATACTTCGCCCTGAAGTTTGTAATTATAAATGCTGAAACTGGTATTTACAAGCAACCATTTTGTCATGTTAATGTTTCCCATCAATTCACCACCCAGAGAATGGTCGCGGTTCAGGTTTTGGGTGCTCATCTCAAAAATGCCATCGTCTCTCAACTTCTGAACACGGGTCATTAAATCGTTGGTAGTCCGGTAAAAAGTTTCGAGTGAAACAAACGAATTGCCAAATTTTTTCATGTAGCTGAACTCATAAGAGTCGGTGTATTCAGGTTTCAGTTCGGGATTACCAATACGAATGGTGTATTGGTTCATGTAACTGGGAAACGGGTCGAGATCGCGGCCATCCGGACGGTTGATGCGCCTTGAATAGCTGGTCATAAACTGGCTCTTATCCAACAATTCATACGAAAAGTGGGCTGACGGGAAATAATCGAAACGGTCGAGCGTATAAGGAGAAGTTGCACTTGAATGATCGATGGAACGTTTGGTGTATTCGCCTCTTAACCCGAGCATGTACTGAATGGCTTTTACATTTCCGGAGAAGGTTGAATAAATGGAGTGAATATCTTCCCTGAAATCCATATCACTTGTGTACAAAGGATTGTTGACACCAAAGTTTTTAAAATTGAAAAATTCTGTTTCACGTTCCACCCGGCTTTGAATACCGGTTTCAAATTTTGCACCCTCTTTCATTGGCAGGGTATAATCAATTTTCAGTCGGTAATCATCCGAATTAGAGTCTTCAGTGGTTCTGACCTGTGATAGTGCTTCGTTCCTTTTAATGTAGCTTGCATCAGAAACGTACTCGCCGATGTTTTCAAACGAAAGTCCATCGCGGTTGCGGTAATTAAATGAACCTTCAAGCTTGTGGGTTCCCTGCTCGTTAAATTTTGATAGGAAACTCGTTGTTAAGCTTCCATAATTTCCTTCACGTGAAGAGTTATTTTCCTGAATTGTATATAAGTCGAAGTCGCCCGGATCCTGATATTTACGCATTTTTCCGCCACCTTCGCCACCAAAATTATATTTTCCGATTTCTCCAGAAACTGTCACAGAAGTATTATCGCTCAGAAAATAATCGAATCCACCTTTGAGTTGCTGTCCACCTCTGTTCTGATCACGTTTACCATTCAAGGTTAGGTAAGTGGTGGTATCATTCTTCCAGGTTTCGCGGGTCGATTCCATTGTCCCTTCGTCTGTATTGTCGTTCCAGTTTGCGCCGAAGAAAAGGTTATACTTTTTGGTTTTGTAATTCAGCGTCAAATCGGTTCCGTATTTTTTCCCGGTGCCGAGATTCACGTTTACTATCCCGTTAAATCCTGAAAGGATGTTTTTCTTCATCACGATATTAATGATACCGGCCATTCCGTCGGGATCGTATTTTACCGATGGATTGGTAATGATTTCGATGTTCTGAATGGCCGATGACGGGATTTGTCTCAGAGCATCGCTTCCGCTCAATACACTTGGGCGACCATCGATCAAAACGGTAAAACTTGATGATCCGCGAAGGCTAACATTTCCGTCGATATCCACTTCAACCGAAGGCGTATTTTCAAGTACTGTAACGGCTGTTCCACCCGCGGCATTGATGTCATTGGTAACGTTAATCACTTTTTTATCGATTTTATACTCTATCCGATTTCGTTCTGCAACCACTTCTACAGCTCCGATTTCATGTCTCGAAACTTCCAGTTCGATTGTTCCCATGTCAACGGTAGTAGCATGAGGAATAATTTTCACATCGCTAACCTTTGTTTTTTCAAAACCGATAAAATTGGCTTCCACATAATAAGCGCCCATTGGCAAATCACTTATTTCAAATACTCCTTCTGCGTTGGCTATTCCACCTGTAACAAGTTTTGAGTCGTTGATACGATAAATGGCTATATTGGCATATTCCATGGGTATTTTGCTTTCAGCATCAATAATTTTCCCTTTTATTTTTCCATTCTTCTGAACGGCGCTCATGCCACCCGCAGGGGCTGCAGGGGGAACCTGCGAAAAAACTGTGCCTGCTGCCGAAAGTAATAAAAGCAGCAAAATCATTAAATTCTTCATCTTCAATATTTGTTTATTGTTTTCAATTCTCTTCCTCTTTTCAAAAAATAATACCTTTCAGACAAGGGAGAATCAGTAAAGTTTAATGCTTACCGGCAAACTGTTGTTAATGTTTGTAAACAATTCGTTAAACAGTTAAATGAAAAGTTTCAAATTCGAAGATAATCAGGAGGTTTGTTCAAACGAAAAAAAGCGAATGTATTGGTGGTTTGTTTAATAAAGTGGTGGCCAAATCTAATCCGAAGAATAATCATTTCCGTTCGTTGAAGCGAAACGGCAAAGGATAGTTGCATCATACAATTTTGCAGTATCCTTTGCCGTTTGCCTTCAGGCAACGGGCTATGCTAATATGAATTTGAACCTATTTCTTTTTCTGGTCTTCCAGCCGGTATTCCGGTTTCTCTTTCTGGTCGTCCTGCATATCGTTTACATCGTCAATCAGCGGAGTTTCTTTCACTGCTTCCCAATCGAAGTTTTCATCCAGCGGAGTCAATGCTTTTTTAGGATCAAAAATGCGCGAATCAACCGGTACTGCATTGAATGGCGTGAAATCAGGAGTAGCCTTGAAAAAATCAGCAAAATCATTGGCTGCTGCATCGTACTGATTCAGATAGGGCATTCCCAACACATTCCAGAAAGTTTTAAATATACTTCCGAAGCTGTAATGCACTTTCGATATGTAGTTTTTCTTTGCATACGGTGAAATAACCATCAATACACTGCGATGAGCGTCAATATGATCGACTCCGTTTTGGGCATCATCTTCCGTAATTACAATGGCCATATTTTTCCAGAATGGTGTGTGCGATAAATATTCAACAATCCGGCCAACAGCAAGGTCGTTATCGGCCATGTAGCTTTCTCTGAAGGGATAACCAGCTTCGGGACGCTCGCCTGCTCCATGATCGTTCGGAATAATTACCGTTACGATGGATGGCATTTCTGTACCCGGTTTTATCCATTTTTCATCAAACTCCTTTAAAAACTGGTGAATACGGAACTGATCGGGAATGGCCATATTGTAGGTCGGATATATTTTTGAGGTTCGGGAAAACATGGGCAACGGAACCGGATAATTCACATATTGTCTTATTCCAGAATACTTGAATGAGTCATCGTAAAAGGCAGGTTCGAACATGGTTCCAAATCCGAAATTATAAAATTCAACCTTATTTCGTTCGAGGTGATCCCACATCGACCCGGCTTCGTTGTAATCTTCAGGATAAATTGCCCCGGCCGATCCGTTCATCGCCAGGCTTCCCGGCGCTTTCGAACTGGCTTTGTATTCCCTGTTGCCTCCGTAACTTGCAGCTACCGCCGATTCAACCCACTCGTTAGGATAGGTATTCACCAACCATCGGTGTCCGTCGGCAGAAACATCCGAATCGACATAAAAATTGTCAGACATTGCGAACTCCCTGACCAATTTCAGGTGATTGGGCATTACCGTCGCATTTTCAACTTCAAGCGATTTATTACGGTTGGTAAAAGTGGCAGTGTGCCCGTAACGCGCAATCGTGGCATCGCCTTTCCCATTTTCATTTTGCCCGAAAACCTCGTCGTAGGTGCGGTTTTCCTTCGAGATAAAAACCAGGTATTTGATCGGCGATTCCATTTCGCCGCCAAAAACCGGAATCGGATTGTTTGCCCTTTGTTTCTGAACTTTGCGGTAGTCTTCAATTTTATAATTGTTGGCAATAACCTGTTTGGTCAATGTTGCCAGTTTTTTATCCGAAGGAATATCCATCACCGAAACAGTTCCTTTCATCAGGTTGCCAATGTAGCTGCCGGATTTCCCTTCCTGAAAATCTTTTCCGCCATTGGGGCCACTTCCGAAACCTTTGGCATTGCTCACCACCAGTGCTTTTCCATCAGGAGTAACTTCCAATTTTGAAGGAAACCAGCCTGCCGGAATATGACCAATGACTTTTAATGTCGGAACATCAATCACTCCAACTGCATTTACTCCCGCTTCAGCCACATACAATCTTTTCTGATCGGGCGAAATGGCAAGCCCAAAAGGAATTACTCCACGAAACTGTTTTACTGCCTGATGCAATTTGAGTGGGATTTCGGCAGCAATGGTATCATGAACGATGTCGATTACAGATACTTTGTCGTTGGTTCCGTTGCTCACAAAAACATACCGATCGGTCACTGCCAGCGAATTTGGGCTCGAACCGCCAACAGCAGGAATGCCTTCGATGGTTTCGCCTACCAAAACACCGGTTTTTATTTTTGCCTGAATTTCGGGTTTCGCAGGATTCTTTACCGAAAACGACCAAACCGAAAACGATTCGGGAACATTCGGATCGCCCAGCCCGGGAATATCAAGAGCGCCTATTTTTGTTCCCTTTTTCATTTCTTCGGAACCAAAGCCAAATGCCGGAAAATCCAATGCATTCTTGTAATCTTTTTCGGCCTCAATGTTGCCAATTTTGCTGTATTCGAACATGCCCACGTTGGCAACATATACCTTTTGTCCGTCGCGCGAAAGGATTACGCCAAACGGATATCTTCCGGTTCGTGCACTGCCGGTGATCTTTTTTAGTTGTGTGTCAATCACAATCAGGCGAAACAACATCTGATCGACTGCATAAAGGTACCGGCCATCTTTGCTAAGTTTCATATCGCCGATGTAACCATCCGGAGATGGATTGCCATTTTCGGAAACCGAACAATCAATGGAATCTAATTTTTCTCCTGAATCGACCGAAAACAAGTAAATCTTATTCTCCTGACCTCCTGCCACATATACAATTTTATTATCCGGAGAAACTGCCAAACCCATAAAAACGGATGCCAGCACACCTTTGTCTGTTCCCGGACCCGGAGGAACCTGCAAAACTGTCGGATTGTCGGATCTCAGGTTTTTAATGATTGAAATAGAAATTGGCGAAGTACCCGAGTTGGCAGTAACGGCAACACTTCCATCGGCGCTCAGGGTTAATCCGAAAGGATGTGGCGCAACTTCAACAGATTTCCCGTAGGGAGTTAAAAAACGGCCATTGGGAATCACTGTTTTTCCTGATTTGTCTATCTGCGTGTATAAACTTCCGGAAGGGGAAGAAACAACTTTCAGTTTTTGAGATGCCTGTTGTGCATAGGATGAA
Source organism: Chitinophaga pinensis (assembly GCA_945897845.1). Classification (GTDB taxonomy): domain Bacteria; phylum Bacteroidota; class Bacteroidia; order Bacteroidales; family Prolixibacteraceae; genus Aquipluma. The sequence goes on from CAMDGL010000034.1 coordinate 16,680, forward strand.
CTGATTATCAGGCAAAAAACGATCTGGAGAAAACTAATTTTATACATGGCTTTCGATTGTTTAAACGACCGAAAGGTAGTTGTTTAATTAAAGCCGAAAAACAACGAAATATTGCGATCTGAATAAATTTTGGTTTAACTGTCAGCTTCACTTATATTCTAATAATTGTTAAACATTTGCTGAATAAGGGATGCTATCCATAAAAAGAAGTATTTTCGTATCAAAATCTAAAACCAATCAGCGTGCATCAAAATCTGGTACTGATCCCAACCTA
>CAMDGL010000035.1 GCA_945897845.1 Chitinophaga pinensis
GCAGCAATCCTTTTTTTACCCAAATTTCCAAATCGATTCCAATGGAAAGCATATTGCGCATGATCTGATTGGGTGATTCCTCCAGCGCAAAATACAGGACTTTTTCGCCGCGTTCACAAGCTGCAACGGCAAAACTTGCTGCAGAACTGCTCTTGCCTGAACCGGCTGTACCCGAAACCAGAATACTGCTCCCCCTGAAATAGCCTTTTCCTCCGAGCATCGTATCGAGCCGGGGAATGCCGCTGGAAATCCGTTCCGAAGAAACCTGGTAATCGAGTCCGAGTGAAGTGATGGGAAGAACCGAAAAACCGGTTTCGTCGATCAGAAAGGGAAACTCGTTGGTGCCATGAGTGGAACCACGGTACTTTGCCACGCGAAGCCGCCGGGTAGAAGATTGCTCCGATATGCGGTGGTCAAGAACAATGACACAATCAGAAACATACTCTTCCAATCCCTGCCGGGTAAATGTTTTGTCGCCGCTTTCGCCGGTTATGATGGCTGTCACGCCTTTATCCTTCAACCAACGGAATAAGCGCCGCAGTTCGGCCCGCAATAAATTTGAATTGGATAGTCCCGAAAAAAGCGATTCAATGGTATCCAGAACGACGCGTTTAGCGCCAACACTTTCAATTGCATAATTGAGCCGGATGAATAAGCCTTCCAGATCATATTCTCCGGTCACTTCAATCTCACTTCGCTCGATATGAACATGATCGATGAAAAGTTTTTTTTGAGCAATCAGTTCGTTCAGATCAAAGCCGAGCGAGGCAACGTTGGTGGCAAGTTCTTCCGAAGTTTCCTCGAATGCCATAAAAACGCCCGGTTCATTGTACTCCAGCGCTCCGCGAACCAAAAATTCCATCGCGAACAAGGTTTTCCCGCAACCTGCATTTCCGCATACCAGGGTTGGTCTTCCTTTTGGTAATCCGCCGAAAGTTATTTCATCGAATCCTTTGATACCAGTCGGTGATTTTTCAAGGATTATGGACTGAATTTGTTCTTTTGTCTGTTCCATGTTAGTATATTTTTTAACTATTTTTGGATATTCGTTTTATAATCAGACTGAATGATTGTTAAATATTTCCTTTGCTGATCCGCAATTCTTCGTACATCCTTTTTTAAGTCGGTAATGTCGCTTGCAGTCACGAAACACTGCTCTCCATTTGAACCGACGATTCCAAAAAGTTTAACGTATATCGGCATGTTACCATAGTCAGAAAGCGCCACTTCACAGGTTTTCTTTTCTTTGCCAATAAATATTTCAGAAAGAAAGCGATTAAAAGCCGGCCTGGTTTCGTCGGATACAAAAAAACCGAATTGGCTGTTAATTAATGATGTGCGTTCTTTTCCAAGCATCTTTGCCCCAATGATGTTGATTTTTTTAATTACACCTTTCGGGGTAAGCGTAAAATATCCTGAAGGTGCGAAATCATATAATTCGGCATATTCACGGGCTGCAATAATTGCCTGCTCGCTGGCCTGCTTCAGTTCTTTATTTTGCATTTCAAGCTCTATCTGTTGTATCGTAATTTCTTGAGTAAGTTTCATCGTCTCGGCTTCATACAGTTGTGAGCCTGAATATTCCGGGTTTTCATCCACCATTTCTTTTATCTTCTCGCGGAGGATTTCGATTTTTAAATTATTTACTTCTTCCATCATCTTCTTATTTAGGTACATCAAATCGTTACAGAAAACCGGTAACCAGTTGAGTGTAGAAGCAGTAAGGGCTTGGGGGCTAAAAAACTGTCCTCCAGTACCAAAGTTTGAGCAGGGCAGAATGCTTGAATTATCACTGAAACCCTTATTGTTGCTACACTTTGTTATAGCCATGTGCTTTATTTTATGTCATTTAATTGTCCGTTTACTTTTAATTATTACTTGAAATACTTTCGTATTAGCGAATGTAATTCATCTTTGTTAATGGGTTTTTTGATATAATCGTTGCAGCCCGCTTCAATTGCCTTTTCTCTGTCTCCTGATAGTCCATAAGCTGTTTGTGCTATAATGACCACATCTTTGTTAAATTGCCTTATTTGTCTGGCAGCTTCATATCCGCTCATTTCGGGCATCTTAATATCCATCAATATCAGGTCAATGTCAGGATTATTGCGGCAGGCTTCAACGGCTTCAACCCCTGTCCTTACTTTTAAAATTTCTTTGGCAAATGTTTTGACTTCTATGTCCAGCAACATTTCAGATGTTTCATCGTCTTCGGCAATAAGTATTTTTAGTCCCGAAATTGCTGAATTATCATGATTTCCGGTGACTGACGAAACGGCATTTTCAATAATACATTTTTCTTGCTGTTCCGCATTGAAAGGCAAGGTGAAATAGAATATTGACCCTTTCCCTTGCTCACTTTCGACCCATATTACACCATTGTTTTTTTCCACGAATTCTTTGCAAAGGATTAAGCCCAGTCCAGTTCCAGTCTCCTTATTGGTACCGGTGGTTGAGTAGCTTTGATCAATCCTGAATAATTTTTCAATGCTGCTTTTTGATATGCCAACACCGCTATCGCTTACTGAAAATATAATTTCGTTTTGTTTTTCCATTGCCGAAACAATGATCTCACCGCCTGGCACCGTAAATTTTACAGCATTGGAAATCAGGTTTCTTACTACCGTGCTTATCATTGCATTATCAGCAAAGACAATAGCCTTATGTGGCAAAATATTTTTGATGGCGATTGATTTTTGCCCGGCAAGTTCATCAAACAAAAGAGTTATTTTATTGATACAAGCCACCATATCGAAATACTCCGGATTGAATATTATTCTGCCGGTTTGCGAGCGCGACCATTCCATCAGGTTCAGCAGTAAATCCATCGCCTTGTTCGACGATTTTATGATTAAATTACCATACAGGTCAATTCCTTCGATGTTTTTATTCTTAATCCGTTCCACAAGAAGTTCGCAAAGACCGACAATGGAGTTAAAAGGGCTTTTGAGGTCATGGCTAATAATTGAGAAGAATTTGTCCTTGGAGGCATTAAGTTCGATTAATTTGATTTCGCTTTCCTTTAATTGCTGCGCCCTAAAACGTGTATTTAATAATGACAGCAACAAAGAAAACAACAATAAACTGATTATGAAACCACTAAATAAGACAATAAACACTTTGTTTTGAAAATATGCAATTTGTCCTTTTGATTTTGAAAACTGCAAGGTCCATTTCTTACCATTAAACACGATTGGAATAGTAAGTATTTCAACAGATTTATCAGTATGAACTATTGCGTCTGTGCTTCTACTATCGAATAGTAATGAATTTGGCGAAATGCTATCATTATCGTAAATCTGTAAATGAATTGTATTATTATCGTTTAAATCCCAACGACCTAAAATACCTTGCATTAAATCAATCATACGATAAGGGCTATATACCCAACCAATAATGGCTGATCGTCGTTCTTCTATTGTATTGGTTGGCAATCCGTTTCGGTAAACAGGAACATACATGAGAGTTCCTGCTTGCAAATCTTTATCTGTTTCCTGCACCAAAAGAACTTTACCCGAAAGTGCTGCAATGTCGTAATCGCAGGCTTGCTCCATTGCTTTTCTTCTTATCGGTTCAGAATACATATCGTAACCGAAAGCTCGTTGATTTCTGTCGTCAAAAGGTTCAAGGTAAATAATAGAAGTATATATTTCGTTGTTTCCTGTAGAACGAACTGTATATTCCGTAAAGCCTTCTTTTCTAATCTGTTGTATATGCTGTTGTAATTGTTCTTTTTTAATAATGACTGAAAATCCAACACCCTGAATACCTGGTAAATTCTTATTTAATTTGGAACTTCCGATAAATTTATTCCATTCTTTTCTTGAAACCGTATCAGTGGCAGCAAAAAATGATGAACCACTTCGTAAAAGTAGAGCATGTGTATGAAGTCTTGTGGTTATTTTTGTTTTAATTTCGTTACATATCAAAGCAAATTCATGCTTTAATTGCTTTTCCAAATCGTTTTTGGTATAAATAGCTGCTGCAACAGTTAAAATAATTCCAATAATCAGAATAGCAAAAGATTGCCTTTTTTTTGAGAAAAATATTTTTAGACTCATATTCTGATATTTAGTATAATTGTTCATCACGGTCTCGGTTTTTAGCATTGGCTATAACAGCAAAATATCAACTGGTGATTTTTATGGGCCACCAATCTCATTTTTTAACCATATATTGTTCAAGCTGTTCAAGTTGTTGTAAATTGGTTTTAGAATCAGATTGAATTATTTTTTTGCAGTTCATTTATCCCTTTTCCAGCTTTCAACTGCTCCATGGTTTCGACAGAGCTGAGCATTAACTTCACGCCCAGGTAAACCAGGTCGATATCGGCAACTGAAATAACAATATCGCCGGTAATAATGACTCCTTTGGTCAGCACCCGGTCGAGCAATTCGAGGATGGTGATGTCTTTTGATTGATCGATTACATTATTGCCCATGACTATTTTTCTTTAATTGAAATAAAACTAAATGGAGGCCATGGACCAGTAATTTCGATGTTAAATCCGAAATTTCCATACTTTTCGGTCAGCATATCTTTGGTATGATTAAAGTCGGTCACATTTTTTGAATGTACAAGAAAGACCGCATTCAGGATCATCGTATCTTCTCTTCCGGTAAAATCTTTGGGAAGTAAGTTATTCAGACCGGTTGCCTCGCTTAGGTTTGCAAATTCATTAAAATAATCCTGACCGTAATTTTTACATATTCGGTCCATCTCATTTTCAATCAGGTCGGTTTTTTTCCTTTTCAGCAAATAGGCTTTTCCCGGAGAACTGGCCATAATTTGTTTTTCAAGCGCTGCAGTTTCTTCGCTCAGTTCGTCAATTTTAATGCTCAAGGCTTTCAGATCGCAGTAAATTTTAACCGACCATTCTTCCATGTTTTTCAGGTGTTGAAAGTTGTCGGTTAATGAATCGGAATAGTCGGAGATGAATTTTCTTAAGCTTTCTTCCGAAAGAAATATCGTGCCAAATTTAAAAGGGATCACGGTATTCTGTTCCATGAGTTCACTAATCACACCGACGTGTTCGCGTGCGTTGGTTTCCAGCCACGATATATTTGACAAATTCCTTTTGAAGTTATCCTCGGAATATTCGCTTTCAGGAACATATTTCAGGAACACATAAAAATTTTCAACTGCAAGCGATTGAATACCTGCCGATTTTAATTTGTCACCCAATTCAGAAGGACCGTTCGAAATACAATAGATATAAATAAGATTTGGGATCATGGGTACAGATATTAAGGTTATTACTGGTCATCACTATCTATTCCTTCGAAAGAACTCATTCGTTCGAAAGCAGTGATTTCAAGGTCGCTATCCACCTTTACGGAATAAAAAAGCCGTACTTGTTTGGGTGGCAGATTCATGGCTTTGAGGAACGAATCGTCTTCATAGACTTCTGCAACAGCGCTCCAGAGGTCTTTCACTTTTTCAATTTTCACGACAGTTACGTCGTAACAGTTAATGTTCTCTTTCAGAAAATTTACTACTGTCTTTTTAACTTCGATAATATTGGCCATGGTTTTACTCCTATCTTATTTATTCTGTTTTTCTTCTCTTATTTTCTCCAGTAATTTCAGCAATTCATCTTCCCTTCTGTCGTACTCTTCTTCGTCAATTTCATCCATTTCAAACTTCAGTTGCAAAGCCATCAACCGTTCTTTCAGGGAACCTTCATCCGACATTTCCTTTTCAATCACCTCGTTGATTTTATTGGCAATAAAAAGTACTCCTTTTAATGGCGCCAGTAATATATCGTCAAGTAATAGCATAGTTAAATTCCTTTCGTATTAATTACCAAATTGACAAAATTGTATAAGGGCAAAGTTCCCACGTATTTGAAGGTCATAAACCGGCTGTACTTTTCAGCCAGAGCGTTAACCGCCAGGTCAAAGGCAGGTTCGTCGTTGTTTTTAATCAGAAATGCAGCATTCAGGATCATCATTTCTCCATAGTTGTCGTTAATTTTCACCTCTTCTGCAAGTGGACTTAAGGCATCGATGATACTGTCTTTATAGTTTTCGGTTTCCGTTTTTAGCGCTTCAGCCACCATCTCTCCGATTTTCATGCGTTGGTAATGGGTTTTATCAACCGGTAAATTGATCAGTTTATCGCGCATGCTTCTGATGTTATCATATTTTTCAAGGATACTTTCATAAATTGCGGCTTCCTGCGCCAGTATCTTGAGTCCCAGCTCTTTTTTGCCTTCCATCTTGGTCAGCATTTCGTCAAATTTTTTGTAATCTTTTTCAATGATTTTCAGAATGGCTTCATCATCATCGTGTTCCGAGATCGTTGAAAACCTTACCGGAAGTACGGTGAATTGTTTCATTACTTCCTCCAGCACTTTTTCGTGGGTAATCATATTTATTCTACGGGCTTCGTAAATAATGATTGGTGAATTACTCACGATGGCTGTGATGCCTTTGTATTCGACTCCGTAAACCAGGTCAGCGCGTTTTCCCATGCCAGTCGGGCCATACTCAATCGGGCCTGAATGTCTGATTATTCCATAAATATATTTACCTTCTTTCGGTATTTCCAGTTCGTTGCTCATGGCAGTTGTTTCAGAAATTAGTTTATATTTCCCATTTTTCAGGAAAAATTTTCAGGTCAACAAAATTAAAAATCGGCAGTTGTGTGGTATATGCAAAGTCGCTGCGGTCCTCATACTTATTTCCAAGGTCGGCCATGATGTTGTCGAATTCGACTTCCCGGCCACTGTTAACCAGGAATGCTGAATTCAGAAACATGGCATCACCTGTTGTTTTATTGAGTTTAAAGTCGAACACCGATCTCCGGAAAGCATCAATTATATTTTCGGCTTCCTGCTGTTTCTTTTCAATCAGGGCATGTTCCACCATTTTGCCCGCTTCCATGATCTTCAGTTTTTTTATTTCCTTATCGTCGGTATTCTGAATTTCTGCCCTTATTTTTTGCAGTTCAACATGTTCCTGATCAATTTCGTGGTAGATCATTCCCATATTTTTCCAGGTTCCCCTTACATTGAGCTCCACCTTGTTTTCGAACTGTTGCAGCAATTCCATAAATTCGCTGTACCTGCGATTAAGCAGGTTACGGATTTCATCTGGAGTGGCTGCAATTGTACCAAACCGGATAGGAAGTACGCTCCTGAATTCTTTCATCACGACTTCAATCACATTTTGATGGGCCAGCATGTTTTCGGGATTAACCACAAACCTGCTTAACGGATGGTCGCTAACAACCATGCACAATCCATCAAAACTTATGGTGGAGACCAAATCGCCACGTCCACCAACTCCAATAGCTCCAAGATTTGCATCGTACTCGGATGCAATGATGCAATAAATATATTTTCCGTCTCGCTGCATATTAATCTTTTATTTTTACCACGATCATGTTTTCAGTCTCATTTTCTTTCACCAGTATGTCAACTTGCTCCGACATGGCATGTTTTGTTGCTTCAGAATATTCGATTAAGGTATGATAAGCTTTTTTTATCCGGTTAAAAGTATCCCTGTTGTCATTCCCCCGACTAACATCCGGATGAAATTCTTTCGCCTTTTCCTGATAAGCCCGTTTTATTTCAAATTCTGAAGTTTCTCTGCTTAATCCAAGTTCTTTTTTTGCCAATAATACCTGTTCCAGATTTAACTCCCTCACTTCGAGGGTGTAAAAGCTATAACACGGCAGAGGCCCAACCATTTTGAAGTTTAATTTTTCTTGGTAAACTTCATCAAGATGGTAGATGAACTCTTCAAATTTTTCTTTTTTATTCCGGTTAAGGAGAAAAGCTGAATTACAAATCATTTGGTCATCCATCACTTCATGCATTTTTATATCCTGACTAACTGCTGACAAGGCTTCCAGAATATCCAATTCAACACTGGTGTTTTTTTCTTTAAGTTTTTCCTGAATCAGCATTCCTATTTTGACCTGATCGACCTGCGTAATGCCATCGGAATTTATCAACATATCCATTTTCATGGCCAGGATATCCGGATCGTTAACGATATCCTGAACGGTATTTGAAAGATCGGCCCAGGTCACCGCCAGGTCAATTTCGGTCAGGTGTTCGATTTTATTCAGGGTTTGGATAATTAAAGCATGACCGCTGGCGAGGATTCTTAAAACCTCGTATTTTGATTTTGCAATGGTGCCAAGCTGCATCGGAATTAGCATATTGAAGCCCATGGCCACAATGCCTTCGATGGTTTTTTGATGATGGACCAATAATTGTCCCAGAGACTTCCTATCGGCAAAATCGATACGGGAACTTTCCCGGTTTGAAACAATGGCCGATATATTCTGAAATGGGATGGCATAAACTCCTGATTTTTCCAGTAGCCGAAACATTTCTGTACCATAGAAATTCGGTACTACTCCATAGATATAAATTCCTTTTGGTTGCATATTTTTTTGTTTTTGTTTTATACAATCAGGGTTCAGGTTGATGACTTATTTTTTTAAAGCGTTTTGTGTTAAAACCAGTTGGATGGCTTCTTCAAAATGTTTTTCAAGCAGGCTGATTTCACCTGAAATCACCTCCGGTTTATCACGATTTTTATCGATTAATTCACGAATAGCCAGCATGGCCGCTTTCCGGCAGATAAATTCGATGTCGGAGCCGGTCAGACTTTCTGTTTTCAGGGCGAGTTTATTCAGGTTTATTTTTTTTGCAAGCGGTTTGTGCCGGGTATGAATGCTGAATATTTTTTCGCGGGTTTTCACATCAGGTAATGGCAATTCGAAGATCAGGTCGAAACGTCCGCTGCGAAGCAGGGCAGGATCGATCAGATCGATCCGGTTGGTAGCAGCCAGCACAATGACGCCTTTCAGATCTTCAATTCCATCCATCTCAGTAAGGAACTGGCCGATTACCCGATCAAGGACTCCGGAACTCGAACCATCTTCACTGCGCCGGGGAGTCAGGCTGTCGATTTCGTCGAGAAACAAGATACACGGCGATGCCTGTTTGGCCATCCTGAAAAGTTCGCGGACTCCTTTTTCAGATTCACCGATGTATTTGCTTAGAATCTGCGGTCCTTTTACTGAAATAAAATTTACACCGCTTTCGCTGGCCAGGGCTTTGGCCAGATAAGTCTTGCCAGTTCCGGGTTTTCCGTGAAGGATAATTCCTTTGGGAGGTTTGGTGTCGGCCTTTTTAAACAGGTCGGCATATTTCAGTGGCCATTCCACTGTTTCTTTCAATGCTTCCTTAATTTCATCCAGACCGCCTACATCGTCCCATTTCACATCGGGTACTTCTACAAAAACTTCCCTGATGGCTGATGGTTCCACCTCTTTCATGGCATCCATGAAATTATCCATGGTTACTTCCAGCGACATTAAAAGTTCGTAAGGAATTTCGGCCATCTCGAAATCAATTTGCGGAAGTATTTTCCGGAGTGCAGTCATAGCAGCTTCGCGCGCCAGCGCTTCCAAATCGGCGCCCACAAAACCATGGGTGATTTCAGCCAGTTTTTCCATATCCACATCCATCGACATTGGAATGCCTCGTGTATGAATATAAAGTATTTCAAGTCTTCCTTTTTTATCCGGAATGGAAATGGAAATTTCGCGGTCGAAACGTCCGGGTCTTCTTAATGCAGGATCAATGGCATTAGGAATGTTGGTGGCTCCAATTACTATCACTTTCCCCCGTGATTCCAATCCGTCCATCAATGATAGTAATTGAGCCACAACACGTTTTTCAACCTGTTTCTCTCCGCCCATATCTTCGCGCTTAGGAGCAATAGCATCTATTTCGTCGATAAAAATGATAGCTGGTGCATGTGCTTGCGCTTCTTCAAATATTTTTCGGATACGACCTTCGCTTTCGCCGTAAAATTTCCCCATAATTTCGGGGCCGGAAATGTTAATAAAATAGGCATCGGTTTCATGAGCCACCGCCCTAACGATGAGTGTTTTACCTGTCCCGGGAGGACCATACATAAATACACCTTTAGGTGGCTGTACGCCAAGACGTTCAAAAATTTCAGGATATTTGAGGGGAAGCTCTATCATTTCGCGGATACGCTGAACCTGGTTACCCAATCCACCGATATCTTCGTACGAAACTCTGCTTTTACTTTCACCTTCCAGCTTAACCGATTCCAACTGGAAAGTGGTATCCGGATGAATCAGTACCACTCCTTCGGGACTGGTTCCGGTAACCGTATAATTGACCGAACGTGAACCAAACAGGTTGGCCCTGACTTTATCGCCTTTTGAAACAGGCAGGCCATTGATGAGTGAACCTATGTACCGCGCATCGTCGGCTTTTGACAAGGCGCCGGATTTATTATCGGGTTTCAATTTTATTTTTGCAGCCGACCGGCATGTGATTTTGACGATCTTCACTTTTTCGTCGATTCCGGTCTGCGCATTTTCGCGTGTAATTCCATCGATTTGTATAATGCTCTTGCCCCGGTCTTCAGGATAACATGGCATGATTTTAACCGGAGTTGCGCGTTTCCCCTCAATGACGATGACATCGCCACTTTCCAGGCTCATTGCCTTCATATCTTTTGGATCGATTCGGGCAATTGCTCTGCCTACATCTTTCACCAGAGCTTCTTTTACACGTAATATGTTTTCGTCCATAATTTTGGTCATGGGTTGCTTATTAATTTCCAAAAAGGAACTTTCTTAACTGACTCAATGATTCCAAACCTTTAATTTCTTCAGTAAATTCAGGAACTTCAACCTTATTGAAAAGGCTGAATGTTTCGCCTATCTGCTGAATGTATTTCAATTGACCTGCTTTTTTTCGCTGACAAAAATCACCTTCATCCGAAACCATGACATGGTTCACAATGATTTGATGTGCAATTATTTCCGATTTTCCCAAATCGGCCAGCAAGCGACTGGTTTCCAGAATGGCCATTGCTTCGGGAATACAAACCGGTATAAATTCTGATTTGGTTGTATTCCGCAACATATTTTCGATTCTTTTCACCGTTTTTTTCAAGCTAAGCAAAAGACTATCGACCTCATCAATTTGGTAAGAACCAGAAAAACTGGTGACCATGTAACGGTATTTCCATCTCATCTTGACGGCTACTTTAATCCAATCATCTAAAAGTTTAGGCGAAGAAATCAGCCGCAGCGCATGACCGGTTGGTGCCGTATCGACTACATATTTATCGTAGTTCCCCTCCTCGATAAAATCAATGATGGCTTTAAAGCTCATCACCTCATCAATTCCCGGAATCGATAAAGTCAGCATATCGTCAATGTCCTGATTGTCGAGATTTGATGAAGTTTCAAGAAGCTTTTTTAATTCGCTGTGATGATCGGTTTTGAATTTTGAAAGCGCTACGTCAGCATCCACTTCAATTGCCGCCAGGTTTGTATGTCCGGCAACTTCCTGCACCGAAGGTCCAATTTGTTGTTCCAGACTGTCCGACAGCGAATGAGCCGGGTCGGTTGAAATAAGCAGTGTTTTGAAATTTTTGGATAATTCGAGCGCTGTGGCGATGGCACAACTGGTTTTTCCAACACCACCTTTTCCTCCGAAAATGATGAGTTTAAGGTCGTTGTTTTCTAAGCCTGAAAGTGCCATAATCTTTATTTTTTTAGTCTGATCTCAAGGATCCCATTGGTGAATTTTTGTGTCAGATTTGCCATTTCTCCTTTAACCGGAAGCAACAATTCTTTCCTGTATTTCCGGTGTTTGCTGTCTGCAGAAATTTCGAGAATATCTTCCTTCAGGTCTATTTTTATATCTTTCTCTTCAATACCAGGCATTTCTGCAATAACAACTATCTCGTCCTTTTCATCAAAAATATCGGTGATTGGCTCGCGTTCTTCATCAACTTTAGGTCCTTCCGGCGTTTTTTTAATATTTCCGAATGTCTCCACTTTTGGCGAACCTCCGCCAGCGGTATTGATGGTGAATCCATAAACACCTTTCATTCCTTTTTTGAGATGATCGAAATTGATTTCGCCTTCCTTGCTGATTCCACCTTTTTCTTCCAGTTTTCCAGCCAGATCGACTAACTTTTCGATTCCTTTGAACAGGCCACCAAGTCCGAAAAGTTCGAAAGTGGCATCGTCTTTTTTCTCTTTATTTTTATCGTTTTCCATTTTACGGTTATTTGCAGTTCTTCAAAATTATAAAGGTTTGTTGAGTGCTTCCAGTTTTTCAAGACGAGCCATCAGGTCATCCTGATGTTGCATCAGTTCTTTTTCCCTGGCTTTGGTTGAGAGATAAGTATCTTCCTGCCACCAGTTGATTCCCATTTCCATGGCTTTATCAACCGAAGCAACTAATAGTCTGATCTTTATGGTTATTAAGTCGATATCAGCAATTTGTATCTTGATATCGCCTGCAATAACGATTCCTTTGTCGAGTACTCTTTCCAGAATATCAGCAAGGCCTGTTGCATTAATTGAATGAGTAGGTTCTGACATAATACTTTATATTTAATATTCCATTGACATCATTTTCCAATCCGATTTTTCCTTAACAGGTTCCTCTCCTCCAATATTTTGCATGTCTACTGCTTTTTTATCATAGAACTGCTGAATTTCCTGTAACCTGTCGCGAATGATTTCAAGCCGAAGTAATAACCTGATTTCTTCACTTTTCAACCGGGTTCTTTCTTTTTCGAAAATGTACAATTTAATGAATTCAGAATCTTCCTTATTTGGAATCCCTGATTTGACCACAGTTTGCATCGATTTGATGTTTTGAAGTCCCTTTATTGTGCTTGTTATTGGCATAATGTGATAATTTAAAGGTTTAATAAATGTATCAACAATACAAGTCAATCAGGTCATTCACAATTAACCTCACTTTTTCCTGATTGGTTTTTGATCCAATCCGGCTGGTTTCTGAAGTTAAGATATCCTGACAGATTAACCTAAACATCTGGTTTGTTTTTGATGGCTTTGAATTTAAAGTGGCCAGTGTTTTTGCAATCATGATCGAACCACGAACAGTTGGATCAAATTCGGTTTTCCCTGATTCACGCAATCCCCTGACGACCTTCACAATTTTCTCCGTATCTTCCAGTGAGAGATCCGATTTTGCCCTTGTAATCCTCAGTTCCGTATCAAAATCAAAATGGTCGAGATCCATTGTTACCATTCGGTCGCGCAAGGCATCCTGTGTGCGGTTAACACCCGCATATTCTTCAGGATTTGAAGTAAATATGGCGCGAAATTCGGGATGCACTTTCATGTAGTAATCCTCTTCTTTTCCGGCAGAAGTACTCATCATTTTTTCCTGAAGAATGGGTAGAAGAATGTTATTTGCTTCGGCCCGTGAACGTGTAAACTCATCGTAGATCAAAGTAAAACCGTTTTTCACGGCAATTGTTAACCGATTGTTCACCCATTTTTTTTCCATGTCCTCTTCCTGTTTGCGAACACTATGGATAAATTGGTCGTCCAGTTTTTTAAACCGATATCCCGATTCACTGCCAACCAAATCGGAGGTTTTGTACTCCGAATCGCCATGGATGATGACCACCGGCCTTCCGATTTTACTTGCCAAATGCATGGCTACCGTTGTTTTCCCGGTTCCCGACGGTCCTCTGAAATGCACAGGAAATCCGGCTTTTATATAATTAAGACCGCGGGTTGTAATGTCTTTAATGTACTCGGTTTCCACAAAATTGTCCATTTGTTTGGGTTCAAGTACTGTATTCGTTTCGTTGTTTGCACTATTCCGTTGCATATTTTTGCTTTATTAGTTTAATTAGAATTCCGATTGGGGTAATTGTTCCATTGTATTTATCCAAATCATTCTGGCTTCTTCAATATCTTTTATTATCTGATCTTTACGAATCAAAAATGCTTTTTTCCGAACAACATGCTTTAAAATAGCCACTTGTCTTTTTTGCAAGCTTTTTTGAATCCCATTCCAGGTATTGTTCATAATTTCAGGCGCCTCTTAAATTAGTCCTTTACCCCCACAACGAGTACAGGGCAGTCCATCGGTCGATTTTCCGGTGCCCATGCACTGAATACATTTTACATTGTTTTTAGCGTAATTCATTCCTTTTCCTCCACAAACGATGCAAGCGACTCTTGCTCCCAGCGGATTCTTTCCAGTACCAGAACAAAAAACACAGACGACTGCCGGCTCTGCAATTTCAACTTGCCCGGTTCCTTCACATACAAGGCAATCTGACAGCACAGAAAGTAAGGCAAAAGGATCTTTCCCGGTTCCTTTACAAAAAGAGCATTTGATTATTTTTGTCATGGTATAGGTATAATTGGGGTATTATTAACTGCCAAGTCGAAATGACCACAATCACATTGGGATCAGGTCATTTCGAATCAGTAAATTGTTGAATAATTATTTCAGCGGGAAATAGACGTTGTCCATTTTTTGAACTTTACCTTCTTCGAGTAAAGCTTTAGCAACGAACCCAAGTTTCATGCGCGTTTCTCCCAGTGGTTGTTCCATTTCCGAAATTTTCGATCCATTGGGATGTTTGTTGATATAATCCAACACCTTTTCGTCCAATGTCATCGGAACCACTTGTTTCGGTACTTCCTGCATTTTCACTTCAACCGGGATTTCCTTCACTTCTTCAACCTTCACTTCTTCAACAGGTTTAAGCTCGACTTCAGTTACGGGTTCCTTTTTTTTTTCTGGTTTTCCGACAGGTTCCTTTGTTTCTTTAATCGCACCCGTTTCTCTGAATTCAGCAATGGTAGCCTGCATTTTGCTCCACTCAGCCTGTCCTTCAGTTCTTTCTTTTGAGTAATATCCGATTAATCCGGCGCTGGCTTTTTGGATATCTTTTACTTGTTTTTGGATTCCTTTAATCGATGAATGAATGGCGTTCATCAGTCCTTTGTAGGTATTCAGGCGCGATGTTTCGCCCTTATTCAGGTCTTTGCGTAAATTTTTAGCCATTGTTTGATTTTCCTGACTGATTTCGGAAAGTCTTTTCTGAAATCCATTCAGCAAATCATTGGTATATTTAACCCGTTCAGCAAGGTTATTACTCAATTCAGCCCTCAATTCAGCCGACATTTCCTGATGCTCTTTGTCGAAATTTGCAAGCATCTCGTTGGTGTCATTCAAAATATTCGTTACATCGTTGTTGATACTTTGGATATCATCGTTAATGTTTTTCATGAGTGCATTAAATTCCAGCATTCTCTCATGTTCTTCCTGCATTCTTTCGGCCCGGTCCTGAGCGAAACTTTCGTTCTGCTCTTTAGCCATTTGTGAATGGTCAGCATTGAATTCAGTAAGTAGATTGAAGGTTGAAGTTTGAATATCCACCACTTCTTTCTGAATGGTTGAAATGGTAACATGAATGTCTGCCATTAAATTTTTATAGGTATTCATTCTTTCTTTTTCACCTTGATTCAGGTCTTTTCTCAGCGTTTTAGCGTTCGCATTTAAAACGGCAGCCATCTCCTGATGGTCTTTGCGGAAACCGTCAAGAGTATGCTGCACATCATTAACCAGTTCTTCGTTTTCTTTGATTCGATTTTTGAACGAAGCAAGTAACTCTTCACTTAAATTTTTCATTTCAGATGCTAGTCCCATTTTCTTTTCTCCTATTTTTTATTAGTTATTAATTTGAGTATTGTTTGATTTCCTTAGTTAGTTGATCTTTTATTTTTTTTATGTCGTGTATAAGAATCTGATCGCCTTTTTTCAGCAAGTCGTTCAGGCTCTCAATCATAAGATTATGTATATTCTGAAAATCAGAAAACGACTTCATAACAGTTTCTTTTCTTATTTCCTGAAGTTCTGTGATTCGGGAGAGTTTTTCTTTTACCAGTTTTATCTTTTCTTTGACATCCGGAGATGTTATATCTTTAATACCCAAAAGACTTTCTTTGAGCGTTTGGGCTGTTTCTTTCTGAGCTTCAATAAAGTTTAAAAATTGTGTTTCGGCTTCTTTTTCCTTTTCATCGAGCGATGAGAGGATACCCGACATCATGGTATTGTAGTCCTTTTTACGGAGTGAACCATTTTTTGCGAGGGTTTCGCTAAGTCTTGAATTTAAAATTTCTCTTTCTTTTCGAAGGTCGTTCAACGAACTGTGAACATTGTCGAAAAGGAAGTGGCTTGATTCTGTAATGTTTTCTGAAGATTGGAAGGCAGACTGAATTTTCTGAATTCTGGTTTCGTAGGAGGCAATAATGTTGTTAAAAAAAACATCAATATTTAATTCAGGCTGTGTATTCATTGCAATGCGGTTTATTTATTTAGGGTAAGAAAAAAAGAGTAATTCCTGGTAACTCATGCTTTTTGTCCCGAATCCTCGGGCCGGAAGGATGTTTAGCAAGAATAACTGCTTAACTGAAATTGCTTATGCAGCTTTTGCAGTTAATCCAATAGCTTCGGCATATTTCAGATAAGTTTCAACAGAAGCAACAACGATTCTTGCTTCGATAGCAAGTAATTCGATACCTACCAATGAAACGCGAACCCATGCGTCAACTACAACACCTTTGTCAAGAATACGGTCGATAACTTCTACCAAACTTGATGATCCGATTGTTTTTTCTACTGCCATGATTTTAATTATTAATATAAATTAGTAATGTGCCGCACTTATAGAGGGACGGCTTACCTCTTTTGTTATGAGCTAAAAAATAAATTCCGAAACCCTAGATGTGCCGGGTTCATCGTACTCACTTTTTATCTTTCGTGCCAGTCCTTTTCCAAAGGCTGTGCCGTATATTTTTGGCATTCCCGAAAAACAGATAGGGAATGCGCTAAAGAATTGGAAGCTAGTTTAAAAAAAAAATGATCTTTTTTTTACATTGGATTTTCATCGGATAGAACCAGTAGAAATCGGGTTGGTTGTGAAAAAATAATCGCGTAGGTAAGTGAAAATGCGTGTGGTAAATTTACAATGGGGCCGGAGTAGCAACGCCCGTATCCGTATTATG
>CAMDGL010000036.1 GCA_945897845.1 Chitinophaga pinensis
TTGTTCAAATTCAATAAAAAAGATATTCTATCATGAAACGAACATGCCGCAGAAATGATTTCAAAGGTAGCGGCGCAAAAAAGAATGAAAATATAGTTCGAAGTGGAAATCTACTGGCATGTGAGTTCCATGAGAACACTTAATAATCAATTATTTAATACCATTATTTTCGAATGAAGATATATTACCGGATCGCGCAAACTTTCGCCTTTGTCCTGTTATTCATTGCATCTGTTGATGTTGAGGCAAAGCAATCGCCCAACCAACTTTTGCAGGAGGTGCACATGAAAATGGCAAAAGTGCAGGATTACACAGTTAACGCAGGTATCAGGGCAGATATTCCGCTGATTAAAATACTGCCGGTGAATGCGGTAATTTATTTCAAGCAACCCGATAAATTAAAACTCGAATCGAAAAGTATCGCGGTGATGCCCCGGCAAGGTTTTAGCGATGTTGCAAAAATAATTATGGATTCCACTTCGTACACCGCAGTTGCAACCGGCACCGAAACCATTGGCAGCATTCAGGCTCAGATTGTAAGTTTAATCCCGTCGGTTGATACTGAAGACCTTGTCCTGGCAAAATTCTGGATTGATGCTTCGGCCAACCTGATAATCAAATCACAACTTACCACACGGTCGAGCGGCACCATGACGATTGAATATTTTTATGGCACTCAGGAAGCTTTTGGTTTGCCCGACAAAATGATATTTACGGTGGACGTGAAAAAATTCAAGATACCAAAAGCACTTGCAAGCGATCTTCACAGCCAGGTAAAAACTCCGGTTGTGGATGAAAAAAAAGACAAAAAAGGTCAGATTGTCATTAATCTGAAGAATTATAAAATCAACTCAGGCCTGAAGGATTCGTTCTTTTAACAATTACTATTATTTCAGATCAGAAGCACTTAAATCCAATGGTTTAGGTGCTTTTATTTTATATGCTTTCACGCATTTACAAAAAGACCTACGCTCACACACTTTACTGTAAATGTGTGAATTATACAACTTAAATATAAAAAAGTGTAACACTATTGTTATTTAAGTTGTACATCTTTGCATATATCCAACTTAAAAAATTGAACCCAATTGAAATTATATATTAAATACATGGTCAGCAACCGATGTAAGGTTGCCGTAAAAGAAGAGTTGAAAAAACTTGGACTGCACTATATGGTGGTTGATTTGGGAGAAGTTGAGATCATGGAAAACATCTCAGATGAGGTTCGTGAGCAAGTTAAAGCTGCATTACTGAACTCCGGATTTGAATTAATGGACGATAAACGATCGGTACTGATTGAAAGAATAAAGAACACTATTATTGAAATGGTCCATCATTCGAATGAGATAATTAAAACAAATTTTTCAAATTATTTAAGCGAAAAATTAAACTACGATTACACCTATCTTGCCAATTTATTCTCTGAAGTTCAGGGAACAACCATCGAACAATTCATCATATCGCACAAGATTGAGAAGATCAAAGAATTGATTATTTACGGCGAACTAACCATTACTGAAATTGCCTGGAAAATGAATTACAGCAGTGTTGCGCACCTGTCGAACCAATTCAAAAAAATGACAGGACTCTCCCCTTCTCATTTCAAGCAATTGAAAGAAAAAAGGAGAAGCCCGATCGACGAGGTTGGAAATATCAAATAAATGAAATCAAAGGCATTACAGAAAGAATAAAATGGAAAGAACTTTAGCGCACGATTCTCAGTATGCCAGCAGTTTAATAGAAGCCAGCCTGGATCCATTAATTACCATCAGCCTTGAAGGTAAAATCACGGATATGAACCAGGCCAAGGTTAATATTACCGGAATAGAACGAAAAGAACTGATCGATACAAATTTCTACGACTATTTTACCGATCAGAAAAAGGCCCGTGATGGCTACCTGAAAGTTTTTAAAGATGGATCGATAACCGACCTTCCGCTTACCTTTTGCAGTAAAAATGGAAAGTTAACGGATGTGCTGTTCAACGGTTCGGTTTATAAAGATATCAATGGAATTGTAATTGGCGCTGTTTTGGTTGCAAGAGATATTTCAAAACAAAAATGGGCAAAGGAGTTGCAGACAGCCAACAAAGAACTTGCATTTCAAAATGACGAAAAAGAAAAACGTGCCGATGAGCTGAGCATTGCAAATAAAGAACTTGCTTTTCAAAACGACGAAAAAGAAAAAAGAGCGGCAGAATTAATCATTGCCAACAAAGAACTTGCTTTTCAAAACGATGAAAAAGAAAAACGTGCCGATGAGTTGAGCATTGCAAATAAAGAACTTGCATTTCAAAACGACGAAAAAGAAAAACGGGCAGCCGAATTAATCATTGCCAACAAAGAACTTGCATTTCAAAACGATGAAAAGGGAAAACGTGCCGATGAGTTAAGCATTGCAAATAAAGAACTTGCATTTCAAAACGACGAAAAAGGAAAACGGGCCGATGAGTTGATCCTTGCCAACAAAGAACTCATTTTTCAGAATGAAGAAAAAGAAAAACGCGCTGCAGAATTAATTCTGGCAAACAAGGAACTCGTATTTCAGAATGAAGAAAAAGGAAAACGGGCGGCTGAACTAATCATTGCTGACAAAGAACTAATCTTTCAAACAAAAGAGAAAAAAAAGCGGGCTGCTGAATTGATTATTGCTGACAAAGAACTGATTTTTCAAAACGAAGAAAAAGAAAAACGCGCGGCAGAATTAATCATTGCCGACAAAGAACTGATTTTTCAAAACAAAGAGAAAGAGAAACGTTCAGTTGAAAATAAAGAACTTGAAGCCTCCAGCGATTTATTAAAATTGGCTTCGCAATATTCGCTGAGTCTTATTGAAGCAAGTCGCGACCCGTTGGTTGTTATCAGCCCGGCAGGTAAAATCACCGATATGAACGAAGCATTGGTTAAAATTACCGGTATTTCGCGTGAGGAATTGTTAGATACCGACTTTCTTGATTATTTTACGGAACCGGAAAAAGCACGAAAAGTTTATCAGGAGGTTTTTGCAAACGGATCGGTAGCCGATTCGCCGCTGACACTTCGCCATGCAAATGGAAAACTTACGGATGTTTTGTTCAACGGATCGATTTACAAAGACCACAAAGGAAAAACACTTGGGGTGGTTATTGTCGCAAGAGATGTTACAGCCCAAAAATTACTCTCAAAATATTCGCTGAGCCTTATTGAAGCGAGCCTTGACCCATTGATTACAATTAGCAACGAAGGTAAGATTACCGACATGAACGAGGCTTTGGTGAACATTACAGGCATGACCCGTGAAGAAATAACAGGTACCGATTTTCTCGATTATTTCACCGAACCTCAAAAAGCGCGTGAAGTTTATCAGGAAGTGTTTGCAAAAGGATCGGTGGCCAATTCACCGCTTATTCTCCGCCACAAGGATGGAAAGGTGACCGATGTGTTGTTCAACGGCTCGGTGTACAAAGATGATTATGGAAATGTTTTGGGAGTTGTGATTGTTGCCAGGGATGTTACCGAACAAAAAAGAATTTCGACAGAATTGACCGAAGCGATTGTGTTCGCAGAACTGGCTGTTGGAATTGCGGAAGAAGCCAAATTGAAAGCAGAAAAAGCAACCCTGCTGGCCGAGAATGCGGTAAAAGCAAAACAGCAGTTTTTATCGAACATGAGCCATGAAATTCGCACTCCTATGAATGCGATTATCGGATTCACCAAAGTTTTACTGAAAACTGATTTACTGGCAAAGCAAAAGGAATATTTACAGGCTATAAAAATGAGTGGCGATGCTTTGATCGTACTTATTAACGACATACTTGATTTGGCAAAAGTTGATGCAGGCAAAATGGTATTTGAAGAAACTCCTTTTAAACTGTCATTGTCAATTGCAGCCATGCTTCATTTGTTCGAGACAAAAATCTGGGAAAAGAATTTAAAACTGGTAAAAGAATACGACCTTAAAATTCCTGAGGTATTGGTTGGCGACCCGGTACGTTTGCACCAGATCATTCTGAATTTGGTAAGTAACGCGGTAAAATTTACCCACAAAGGCAAAATTACGGTAAGTGTTCGGCTACTGAAACAAGATGAAAAGGCAGTTACCATTGAATTTGCAGTTTCTGATACCGGTATCGGAATACCTGAAAACAAAATGGAGAATATTTTTGAAAATTTCCAGCAGGCATCAAGCGGAACTTCCCGAATTTATGGTGGAACCGGCCTTGGACTTGCAATTGTGAAACAACTGGTAAAATCGCAGGGAGGAAGTATTCAGGTAAAAAGCGAAGTTGAGAAAGGTTCCACTTTTAGTTTTGTATTAAATTTTCAGAAAACGAATGCTGAATTTGAGACAGAACCGGAATTGGCGGAATTGGATACTGAAAATAAAAACATCAGAGTGCTGGTCGCTGAGGACATTGCCCTCAATCAATTACTGATGAGAACATTACTCGATGATTTTGGATTTGATTGTGACATTGCCGCCAACGGAAGAATTGCAGTTGAAAAACTAAAGGCAAATAAGTACGACATTATTCTGATGGACTTACAGATGCCGGAAATGAACGGTTTTGAAGCAACAGAATACATCAGGCACGAAATGCATTCGGAAATACCAATCATCGCTTTAACTGCCGATGTTACCACGGTTGATTTGGCAAAATGCAAATTTGTTGGAATTGACGATTACATTCCAAAACCTGTTGACGAAAGATTGCTGTACAACAAAATAGTCAGTTCGGTCAAGAAATCCTTACGTGTTTCGACGAATGAAATATCAGATAGCATTGACATTGAACAGGAAACCAAAAAATGTACCGATCTGGTTTATTTAATGCAGCGTACAAAATCAAATCCGAAACTGATGATGGAAATGATTGCAGCGTACCTGGAACAAACTCCACCACTGGTTAGTGCCATGAAACAAAGTTTCCATGATCAGGACTGGAATTTATTGTACTCGGCAGTACATAAAATGATCCCCTCATTTTCAATCATGGGCATTAGCACCGATTTTGAAAACATGGCAAAAAAAGTTCAGGAATATGCAAGTACACAGAAACAGACAGAAGGAATATCGGACATGGTACTTCAGCTTGTAAATGTTTGTGAACAGGCCTGTGAAGAATTAGAGATAGAATTTAACTCGATTAAAACAAAAACGAATGAACAATAAACAAAAAATTAAACTTTTCCTTGTTGACGACGACGCGCTATATTTAAAATCGCTGGAAATTGAATTCATGGAACATGGAGAATTTATCATAGAAACCTATCCTACCGGTGAACTTTGCCTTGAAAACTTAACGCATAATCCCGATGTAATTATACTTGATTATGAGCTCAGCGGCATCGATATAAAAGCGATGAACGGAATAGATGTTCTGGACAAAATAAAAGCCTATGATCCTGAAATTCCGGTAATTATGCTATCATCGCAGGACAAAATAGAAGTAGCCGTAAACTGTATGCACCACAAAGCTTTCGACTATGTTGTAAAAAGTGAAACTGCGTTCTTACGATTAAACAAAATCATTCCGGCCATTTTCCGCTTCAAAAAAATGGAAAAGGAACTTAGCTGGTACATGGAGCGAATGTAATTGTATAGGTTGTCATTCCAAATATTTGGAAAAAAGGAGCGCTGTCAGTCAAACTACTGACAGTGCTCCTTTTTTTATTGAATTTATAATATATGGGACGGAGCAATAATCTATGAATTTTGCAAGTATTGAACAGAACTATGCAACTTTACCGGTATTAATGGCCTCACCTTTGAGTCGTGGCAATACTGTCACCAACAAAACAAAAAGAATGAACCTTGTAAAACTAATGCCAATCATGGCCATGCTATTGGTTGGATTAATTACCGGATGTAGTAAAAGTGCAGATAGCGTTTATGGTCTGAATGAAACTTCCGACTCAAATCTTTCAGTTGATTCCTCAGAAAATCCTTCAGATTTGAAGTCAGCAGCAATTTTGTCAAAAAACGGAACTTTAGAAGTAGTAGATCTTGGAATTGCAGGCGATTTTGCAATTTTGTCAAAAACAGGGGTTACCAGTGTGTATAAATCCAGTATTACCGGAGATATTGGAACAAGTCCGATTACTGGTGCCGCAATGGTTTTAAGTTGTGGTGAAGTGACAGGGAATATTTATTCAGTTGATGCCGCCGGCCCTGCATGTAAGATTACCAGCGCTACCAGATTAGGAATTGCAGTTCTTAATATGCAGGCTGCTTACACTGATGCCGCCGGACGTGTAAACCCTGACTTCCTGAATTTAGGTGCCGGAAATATTGGGGGCAAAACGCTTACAGCAGGTTTGTATAAATTTACCAGTGCGCTTGTTATTCCAACAGATATAACCATTTCGGGCAGCCCGACCGATGTTTGGATTTTTCAGGTGGCTGGTACGTTGAATATGAGTTCAGCGGTTCGGATTACGCTGGCTGGTGGAGCTCAGGCAAAAAATATTTTCTGGCAAACTTCTGGTGCAGTTACCATTGGTACAACCAGCCATTTTGAAGGGATCATTATGAGCCAGACAGGTATTAACATGAAAACAGGCGCATCAATAAACGGAAGAATGTTGGCACAAACAGCTGTAACGCTTCAAATGAATGCGGTTACACAACCAAAATAATCCTACAAATTTGCATCTGAAACGAGGCGATTCCATACCGGATCGCCTCGTTTCATTTTATAAAATGTGTGAAATATACAATAGAATCATAAAATTGTGTAATGATTTGCTTTATAAAGGATTGCACTTTTGCATTGCGAATAAAAATTACCGTTGACGGAAGAGTTTAACCTGATAAAAAGCAAAATCCAATGAACAAAGAAAAGATCAAAATATTCCTGGTGGATGATGATGCTGTGTATTTAAGACTGCTGAAAATTGAATTTCTTGAGCAGGACTCTTTTGTGATTGAAACATACGCAACGGGTGAACTTTGTTTAGCGAACCTGGAACATTCTCCTGATGTAATAATTCTTGATTATGAACTTAATGGCATCGATAAAAAAGCAATGAATGGAATAGACATTCTGGATAGAATCAAGGCTTACAGTTCAAAAATTCCGGTAGTAATGCTATCATCTCAGGACAAAATAGAAGTAGCCGTAAACTGTATGCATCACAAAGCTTTTGACTATGTAGTTAAAAGCGAAACAGCATTTTATCGATTGAGGAAAATTATACCCGCCATTTTCCGTTTCAAAAAAATGGAAAAGCAATTGAACTGGTACATGGAAAGATCGTAATTTCTATAAATAAGAGCAAATTTGAATAAAAGGAGCGATATCTGTCGGTTGACATACATCGCTCTTTTTCCCTTTATACCAATAAATTACATGAAATATGAATGTGTGAATAATGTAAATTATTTAAAAAATTCTGTAATATCTGAATACAAAATGAAATGCAACTTTAATGTAAGAATTAGCAACCACTCAGTAATATGAAAATAAATATACGTCAGAAACTTTTAATGTTTGCATTCATAATTATTGCAGGCAATGTGCTCATAGGTTATGGCGTTTACAACACCAATAAAAAACTTATCGAATCGGAACAATTGGTGCAACATGCAGAAAGTGTTATTTACAAATTAGGATATATTCTCTCGCTTGGAAAAGACATTGAATCAGCTTCACGTGGTTATGTTATAACCAATGACAGTTCTTTTCTTAATCCCTTGTTTACTGCCGAGAAAATAGTCTTTTCAAACATAGAGCAACTCAGGCAATTAATTCATGACAATACTATTCAGATACAGCGTGTTGATTCAATTCGATTTTACATGCAAAAGCGTTTGGATTTTTCATTGCGGCAAATTGAAATACGAAGTAATCAGGGATTAACAGCCGCAATTGAATACGCTTCAACAAACTATGGAAAGATTTCCTTCGATCATTTACGACGTATTAGTACTGATATTGAGAAGGATGAAGCCTTACTGCTTAACCAGCGAAAACATTCAAATCAGCAAATTGTAAGCGCCTTTAACTGGATTTCTGGAATTATGTATTTTTTGATTACTGTAACCACTGTACTTCTGTTTATAGTCACTGGTAAAAATTTACTTCAAACTAAAAAGAAAGAAATTCGAGCCGGTGAATTAATTATTGCCAACAAAGAACTTGCATTTCAGAACAAAGAAAAGGAAGACCGGGCAAAAGAGTTAATTATAGCAAACGAAGAACTTGCTTATCAGAACAAGGAAAAAGAAAATCGGGCTGCTGAATTAATTATTGCCAACGAGGAACTTGTATTTCAAAACCAGGAGAAAGAAAACCGGGCAAAAGAATTGATCATCGCAAACGAAGAACTTGCATATCAGAACAAGGAAAAAGAAAATCGGGCCGCTGAATTAATCCTTGCCAATGAGGAACTTGTTTTTCAAAACGAAGAAAAAGAAAATCGGGCTGAAGAGTTGATCGTTGCTTACAAAGAACTGATATTTCAGAATCAGGAAAAAGAAAAACGCGCGGAAGAACTAATCATTGCTGATAAAGAACTTGCCTTCCAAAACGAAGAAAAGGGGAAACGGGCCGCTGAACTGGTCATTGTGAACAAAGAACTTGTTTTTCAGAACGAAGAAAAAGAAAAACAGGAAGCTGCAAATAAAGAGCTTGAAGCATTCAGCTATTCAGTATCGCATGATTTACGCGCCCCATTGAGACATATCGGTGGATTTGTTGATTTGCTGATTAAAAACAATTCCAAACAACTCGACGAAAAAGGCATCAGATATCTGAAAATCATTTCAGAATCCTCCCACGAAATGGGTAACCTGATCGATGCCTTACTGACATTCTCAAGGTTAAGCCGAACCGAACTTCTGAAGATTAGAATAAACTCAAAAAACATGGTGACACAGGTTCTGAAAAGTTTCAGCGAAGAAATGGCAGGACGCGATGTCGAAATAAAGTTATCTGAACTTCCTGATGCAATTGGTGACGAAACACTGATTCACCAGGTCTGGGAAAATCTGATATCCAACGCTTTGAAATATTCAAGAAACAAGGAAAAAGCAACGATCGCCATTGGAAGTGTATTAATGGACAATAAAACAGTTTTTTCCATCAGGGACAACGGTGCCGGATTTGATATGAAATATGCTGATAAACTATTTGGAGTTTTCCAGCGGATGCACAAAGCAGCTGAATTTGAAGGAATTGGAATTGGATTGGCCAATGTGAATAGAATTATAGTGAGGCATGGCGGAAAATGCTGGGCTGAAAGTGAAGTTGGAAATGGAGCCACGTTTTTCTTTAGCCTACCGAACGAGGAAGTGGTCAGTCGCAGTGGTCAGCCTTAGAAAAGTCAGCAGTGAACAATTTCACAGCTCCAGAGGAGCAGACTATTTGTAGCAAAGAAGAATCAAAGGAAGAACCGTCCGCGGAAGAGATTGAACAAAGCGTTAGCCTAATTTCGGACGGGAGGGAAAAAGATAGTAGTTGAAAATCGGAAAAGGAGAAAAAGGTAGATGGTAGAGAGAAAAGAGAAGTCGGCCGTTGGAAGAAGGAACCTTCTTTCTTCTGACACCGGACTTCTAAATCCAAACACTGGAGTCCGGTCTGAATTTTAAATCGATAAATTATAAAATATCAAACGACCCAAAATTATGAAAACAGAAGTAAGAAGAATCCTTATTGTAGATGACAGCCAAAAAGATGTTGAACTCACCATTGCTGCCCTTGCCGAAAAAAACCTTGCAAACGAAGTTGTTGTTGCCGAAGATGGAGTTGAAGCATTGGACTTCCTATATAAACGTGGCAAATTCGTCAATGAGCATGGCGATCCCGCTGTTATTTTATTAGACATTAAAATGCCCAGGATGAATGGAATAGAAGTGCTTAGACACATCCGTGCCGATGAAAAATTCAAGCTAATTCCGGTAATCATGGTTACTTCATCGGGCGAAGAAAAAGACCTTGTAGAAAGCTATAAACTTGGTGCGAATTCTTATGTGGTAAAACCTATTGATGTAGTTCAGTTCCTTGATGCCATTAAAGTTCTGGGGCAATACTGGGCAGTTATCAATCAGCCACCGCCTTCAAAGTCAAAGTGATATGAAAATATAAACCACTTTTAATCCCAATCTCATGAAACGGAAGATAAAAATACTGCACCTCGAAGATTCTTATAAAGATTCCGAATTAATTAAATCATTGATTGAAAGTGGTGAAATAGAACATGAATATTTCGTGGTGGAAAACGAAAAAGACTACATCAATATTCTTGAAACTGAAAATATCGACCTCATTTTATCTGATTACAGTCTGCCCGAATACAATGGCAACGAAGCATTAAAGATTGCCAGTGAGAAATATTTTCATATTCCGTTCCTGTTTGTTTCCGGAGCAATGGGCGAAGACAGGGCAATTGATGCCATGTTGAACGGAGCGACAGATTACGTGCTCAAAAACAAACTCGAGCGGCTGGTCCCGGCAATAAAAAGAGCCCTGCACGAGCAGGATCTTAAGACCAAAAAGAAACATGCCGAGGCTGAGTTAAGAATTAAGAACAGAGAACTGATTTTTCAAATCGAAGAGAAAGAAATACAGGCAGCAGAATTAATGGCTGCAAACAAGGAACTTACCTTTCAAAACCAGGAGAATGAAAAACTTACGGCACAGTTAATTGCGGCCAAAGAAAAAGCCGAAGAAAGCGACCGGTTAAAATCATCATTCCTGGCCAATATGAGCCATGAAATAAGAACACCACTGAACGGAATCCTTGGTTTTACCGAACTGCTCAAAGAACCTGAGCTTGAAGATGAACAGAAAATGTATTACCTCAGCGTCCTGGAGAAAAGTGGTGCGCGGTTACTCAATATCATCAACGATATCATGTGTATTTCAAAAATTGAATCGGCACAAATGAGTGTTTCCATTTCTGAAATAAATGTAAACGAGCAAATGGATGAAATATTCGCTTTTTTCAAACCGGAAGCTGAGCAAAAAGGGCTGCAGATTTTCTACAGGAACACCATGCAGTTAAACGATACTTATATAAGAACTGACAAGGAAAAATTATTTGCAATACTTACAAACCTGTTGAAAAATGCCATTAAATTCACTAAAAAAGGTTCTATAGAATTTGGATTTGGTTCGGTTGGCGGCAGAGACAAGGCATGCCTTGTCTCTACAAACGAAACCATCGAATTTTACGTGAAAGATACCGGTATTGGAATCACACCAGATAAATTGGGATTTGTATTTGAAAGGTTCAGGCAAGCCAGCGAATCTGTTAACAGAAGATATGAAGGAGCCGGATTGGGATTATCCATTTCAAAAGCATTTGTTGAGATGCTGGGCGGTACAATCCGCATCGAAAGTGAGTTTGGGAAAGGATCAACCATCTATTTTACCTTGCCTGCGAATTATAATCAGGAAATTAAAGCAAATAAAAAACGTATTGCATGGACATATACTAAACAAAGGGAAATGAATCTATGAAGGATAAAATAGGAATTCTGCACCTTGAAGATTCGTTCAAAGATTCTGAATTAATAAACGCTGCCATTGAAAAAGTAAAAATTGAATACAATTATTTTCTGGCCGACAACGAAAATGATTTTCTGAATTTCCTGGGAAGGGAAAATATCCACATCATATTATCAGATTACAATCTTCCCAATTACGATGGCAACGAAGCATTACGAGTGGCCAGGGAAAATTATCCGCATATTCCATTCATATTCGTTTCAGGAAAAATAATTGAAGGCGTTGCCATTGAAAAAATGTTAAACGGGGCAACGGATTATGTGTTCAAGAATAACCTTGAGCGGCTGGGACCTGCAATTAAAAGGGCTTTGAATGATTCTGAACTTGAGAATAAACACCGGCAAGTTGAAATAAGCCTTCAGGAAAAAAGAGAAATTATTAAAGCCCAAAGCGGACAATACATTCAAATAAATAAAGAACTTGACTTTCAGAATGAAGAGAAAGAAAAAAGGGCGGCAGAATTAATTATTGCCAACAAGGAACTTGCTTTTCAGAACAGGGAAAAAGAAAAAAGGGCAGATGAGTTAATGATTGCCAATAAAGAACTGATTTATCAGAATGAAGAGAAAGAAAAACGGGCTGCTGAATTAATCATTGCAAACAAGGAACTTCTCTATCAAAACGTAGAAAAGGAAAAACGAGCTGCTGAATCAATCGTTGCAAACAAAGAACTTGCCTTTCAGAACAGGGAAAAAGAGAAACGCGCCGATGAATTAATAGTTGCAAACAAGGAACTTGCTTTTCAGAATGTTGAGAAAGAAAAGCGGGCCGCAGAGTTAATCATTGCGAACAAGGAACTTCTCTATCAAAACGAAGAGAAAGAGAAACGGGCGGCAGAATTAAACATTGCAAACAAAGAACTTGCCTTTCAGAACAGGGAAAAAGAAAAACGCGCAGATGAATTAATCATTGCGAATAAGGAACTGCTTTACCAGAATCAGGAAAAAGAAAAGCGGGCGGATGAATTAATTGTCGCAAACAAGGAACTTGCTTTTCAGAATGTAGAGAAAGAAAAACGGGCGGCGGAGTTAATTATTGCAAATAAAGAACTTGCATTTCAAAACCGGGAAAAAGAAAGGCGGGCCGATGAATTATTCATTGCCAACAAAGAACTTCTTTACCAGAATGAAGAAAAAGAAAAGCGGGCCGATGAGCTGATCATTGCAAACAAAGAACTTGCATTTCAGAACAGGGAAAAAGAAAAACGGGCGGATGAGTTGATTATTGCCAAAGAAAAAGCAGAAGAAAGCGACCACCTGAAATCAGCTTTTCTGGCCAATATGAGCCACGAAATTATTACCCCGATGAACGGAATTCTGGGTTTTACTGAAATACTGAAAGAACCCGGCCTCACCGGAAAAGAACAGCAGGAATACATTGGTATCATACAGAACAGTGGTGCTCGAATGATAAATATCATCAACGATATCATGAGCATCTCAAAAATTGAATCAGGTCAAATGGGAATTTCCATTTCAGAATTAAACTTAAACGAGCTCCTGGAAGAAATATTTACTTCGTTTAAACCTGAAGCTGAACAGAAAGGATTACAGATTTTCATGAAAAACAACCTGGCTTTCGAAGATGCGATTGCCAAAACAGACCGGACCAAGGTTCGGGCCATTTTAACCAACCTGGTTAAAAATGCCATTAAATTCACCACCAATGGTTCGATAGAATTTGGGTGCATTTGTAAAGACAAGGCATGCCTTGTCTCTGATCAAATCATCGAATTCTATGTAAAAGATACCGGCATTGGAATTCCTCCGGAAAAGTTGGATATGATTTTTGAAAGGTTCAGGCAAGGCAGCGAATCGCTCAACCGAAAATATGAAGGGGCCGGATTGGGACTGTCTATTTCGAAGGCTTTTGCAGAAATGCTGGGAGGTAAAATCTGGATAGAAAACAATTCTTACTCAACAAAAACAGGCATTGGAAAAGATGGAAAAGGCACCACCGTATATTTCACAATTCCATATCAGACTGAATCACAACTCCGAATCTGACAAGGTGTGAATGATGTAACTTTTGTTCGGAATTGTGTAACGCATATCCAGTCGCCGATGATGATCTTTGTTAAGTGAAAATAAATTCACAAATAAAATTTATCAACATGAAAAAATTAACTCTCGGCTTAATGACAGGATGCATGTTATTCTTGTGCAATCCGACTTTAGTGAAAGCAGAAACGGAAACCGCAACAACTGCAACAACCGTGTCTGCAACTGTTGCATCGGCAGAGTCCGCTAAAATGGAACTCAGATTAACTGAAATTAAAGCGATGGACATGAAAACGCTGAGTTCGTCGGAAAAGAAAGAATTAAGAAAAGAAGTTCGCGGAATAAAAAGCGATATCAAAGCAAATAACGCAGTTATCAACAATGGTGGTGGCGTATATATTTCTGTTGGAGCCGCCATTCTTATCGTACTATTATTAATCCTTTTACTCTAATTTATCATGGGAAATTTACTTTATGTCATCGCAGTCATACTGATCATTTTATGGCTCATCGGATTTGTTGGAGTTGGCTATAGTGGAGGTATCATCCACGTTCTGCTGGTTATTGCAATAATTGCGATAATTCTCAGAGTTATCCAGGGAAGAAGAATTCTTTAAGTTCCAATATGAAAATCATAGGAATTGTCCTTATAGGACTAGGTATAATCATGATGATATATACCGGATTTAATTACGTAACCAAGGAGAAAGTGGTTGATTTAGGCCCGATTCAGATCAACGCAGACAAGAACCACCCGGTACAATGGTCGCCAATAGTTGGCTTAGTGCTTATTGTCGGAGGTATTGTTGTAGTTGCCGTCGATAAAAAAAAGTAGAAACATTTTTGTATTAAACTTCTAAATAAATTTTTATGCCACTTTTAACTGTTTTACTTATTATAATCATTATTGGTGTTGTTCTTTGGCTGATCAATTCATTCATTCCCATGGATCGCAACATCAAACAAATCTTCAACATTGTGGTTGTGATCGCGCTTGTTGTATGGCTGCTCAAGGTATTTGGCCTGTTCACTTACCTTATGAATATCAGCGTATAAAATCAGTTTTCATCCACAAAAAATAATAAAATATGAATCTTAAAAGAATCTTTGGGGCGGTACTCACTGTGCTCGGTATAGGTGGCCTTATATATGCTGCCGTATTATTTGTAAATGGTGCAGGAGATACGAAAGACCTTAAAGCACTTGTTATTTATGGGATACTTGGTTTCGTATTCTTCATTGCAGGTATTAGTTTAGTGCAGACAACAAAAGATGAATCATAGAAATGTCTGCCAAATTCAGCAGAAATTATCATTTTCATACTGATAATTAAAGCCTTAAATAAACAGATGCCCCCGATCAATACACAAAAGCCAGTTACCGCATGGAACTGGCTTTTGTGTGTTAACAAACGGGCTTACTTAAGACCAATGACCCGAATATTGAAGATAAACGGGAAAGGCGACTTCATAAAGACTACCTTAGCAAATCTTATAGAGCAGAATTATTAAAAAACTGAAAATCATGCTTGTAAATATTACCAGAAAAAAATATACGTTCTCACCCGATTCGAGCCGGGTAATCGCCCGTTTTCTTTATTTGGACGACGAAAGGTCTGCCAACATTATAAGAAAAGTATTGGCAATGCCCGAAAAGGAAGTAAACATTGCCATGAGCCAGGTCCTGAGAGGTTATTCGCGCCGTCACAGGAACATTTCAAAAATATTCGAGAAACATTTCGACAGGCTTGCCCCTATTTTTGATAAAATAGAAGTGAATGAAGAAGACCTGAGCATGGCCCAGAAAGCGCTGATAGGTTCGTATTTTACTTTGGAATACTCCATCGAATCAGCAGCATTTTTTAATCCATCGGTTGTCGAACATCCCGATCAGTCAGAAATCAGATCAGACGGGAAAAGGGTAATATTCAGTTTCCGTGCAACCGGCGAAGGGCATATATCATCCATTGTTTTCCGGTCGGGAATACTCGACAAACACAACAACCTGACGATTGAACCCGTTGGCAAAATGCTGGCCGAAGCTGATAAAATTATCAGGAATACTTACGATAAAAAAAGCTTTCAGGATAAATTAAAAGGAATGCAGGATCCGGAGATGGCTGCTTCTACAACTGTCCTTGACAACATTGAAGAAATGCAAGCTCCTGAGAATGTGATCCCTTCGGGCATCCTGGAAAAACATGAAAAAACACAAGAGAAGGGAAATGTTATTTCTCCGGAATTTATCCTTGATAAATTAGGCGACAGCTTTACTTATGGTGAATTGATGAAGAATCTTGAAATAGCCATAAAAAATCCGGAACTAACCGAAGATCAGATAAAAATCATCAATCAAATGATGTGGCTTGCTTCATCGCACTATGAGATTCATTTCTCGATAGATTCATCTATTTCGGAAAGGGTTATTTTCCCAATTTCGGCCACCGAACAAAGAGGGATTGAAGATGCCCGTTTTGTTAAATTTACTGATGACAATGGCGAAATAACCTATTATGCTACTTATACGGCTTACGATGGAATGACAATTCTGCCTAAACTGATCAGCACCAAAGACTTTTATGATTTTAAGGTTTTGCCTATCAATGGCGAGATTGCCCGAAACAAGGGAATGGCAATGTTTCCGCGGAAAATCAATGGAAAATATGCCATGCTTTGCAGAATTGACGGTGTAAATAATTACATCGCTTATTCCGACAGCATCAATATATGGCGTAAAGCCAAAATAATTCAGGAACCCAAATACCCATGGGAGCTGGTGCAAATTGGCAATTCGGGTTCACCAATCGAAACCAAAGAAGGCTGGCTCGTTATTACACATGCGGTGGGCTCGATGAGGGAATACACTTTGGGCGCTTCGTTGTATGATCTTGAAGACCCGGAGAAAGAAATCGGAAGGTTGAGCAGTCCGTTGATGGTACCAAACGAAGAGGAACGTGAAGGATATGTACCGAATGTAATTTATTCATGCGGTTCAATGATTCACAATGATGACCTGATCATCCCGTATGCCATGTCAGATCATGCATCAACTTATGCAACCGTCAATCTCCAGGAACTGCTGGATGCGCTAATTGCGGAGGGCATTAAAGACAGGGAGGGGAAAAAGACATAAGGACTTTCCGGGAAAATTAGAAAAGGATATAGAAGATAAATTCTTCTATGATCCTCGAACCGAAGAACTCCCTTAAAATCTAATACAAAGAAAGCCGAAAGGCTTTTTTTTGTGTTGTATCCTGATGAAAGTTGACCAAAGTTGGGTTAAAGTAACTAACCGAAACAACTTACATCTAAGTGGGCTAAAAGTCTATTTTTTTT
>CAMDGL010000037.1 GCA_945897845.1 Chitinophaga pinensis
GACCATGCAAATTAACCCTGTTTTGCATGAAATGCTTGGATATACTGAAGCTGAATTCAGAAATAAAAAATGGCAGGAAATAACACACCCTGATGATATACAGATAAGTTTGGATTTAATTAATTCCCTGGTTCATGGTAAAACCGAACAGTTTCGCATCGAAAAACGGTATTTGCATAAAAATGGAAGCATCATCTGGACAGATATCAGCACAACATTGAATCGTGATGGAAACAATAATCCGCTCTATTTTATAACTAGTATCAACGATATTACACATCGGAAAATAATAGAACAAGCACTTCGAAAAAGTGAAGAACGGTTCAGAAAAGCCATTACTGAAGCACCATTCCCCATCATGATACATGCCGACAATGACGAAATTGTAGCTATCAGTCGTGGTTGGACCGAAATGAGTGGCTACGAAATATCAGATATTCCAAATACGCGGGAATGGACAAGACTGGCATATGGGATCGAGCAGGCTACTGTAAAATCTTACATCGATTCTTTGTATGGAATTGATCATTGGGTGGATGAAGGCGAATATGAAATTCATGCCAAATGTGGGGAGAAGCGTATCTGGGATTTCAGTTCATCGCCATTGGGAAAGCTCTCCGATGAAAGACGTTTGGTGATCAGCATGGCAAAAGATGTTACCAGCCGTAAAAAAACGGAGGACGCACTTTTTGAAGCAGAAAGGATGATGAAAGCCTTTTTCGAACAATCGATGGATGGATTTTTCTTCATGATGCTCGACGAACCCATCGAATGGAACGAGATGGCTGATAAAGATAAATTGCTGGAATATGCCTTTTCGAATCAGCGTATTACCCGGATAAATGATGCCATGCTCGAACAATATGGTGCCAACAGGGATCAGTTTGTTGGATTAACGCCCAATGATATGTTTAATCACAACATCCAACACGGTAAAAATGAATGGCGAAAACTTTTTGATCAGGGCAAGTTACACACTGAAACCCAGGAACAGAAGCTAAACGGTGAACCCATCATTATCGAAGGAGATTATACCTGTTTGTATGATTCTGAAGGTCTGATTACCGGGCATTTTGGAATTCAGCGAGACATCACTGAAACCAAACTTGCATTGGAAACCATTCAGAATGAAAGGCAATTAATGCGTACCCTGATCGACCATTTGCCTGATCCGATCTATGTAAAAGACCACGAAGGCCGCAAATTGATTGCAAACCTTGCCGATCTTGAAAATATAGGTGCTTTGAAAGAAAGTGAAGTTCTGGGGAAATCTGATTTGGAAATCTTTAACAATGAAATTGGGCACCGTGGTTATGAGGATGATTTTATTGTGATTGAAAACGGAGAACCAATTATTAACAGGGAAGAAATATTCTTCGATAAAAACGGGGTAAAACGCTGGTTGCTCACCACCAAGATTCCGATTTTAAATAAAAGTGGAAAAGCGACCGGACTTGTGGGCATCGGTCGTGATATTACGGAACAAAAGAAAGCATACGAAACGATTCAGAAGCTTTCAAAGAGTATAGAACAAAGCCCTTCCACCATTGTAATTACCGATGTTTTTGGCAACATCGAATATGTAAATCCTAAATTTATTGAAATTACCGGTTACACTTATGAAGAGGCAGTTGGCCAAAATCCTCGAATACTGAAATCAGGAGAAATGTCACCTGAAAAGTACAAGGAACTCTGGGACATCATTTCATCGGGAGGTGTTTGGCGCGGCGAATTTCACAACCGCAGAAAGAACGGGGAACTGTATTGGGAATGGGCAACAATGACCTCGATTAAAGACGAATACGGAATTATTATCAATTACATTGCCATAAAGGAAGATATCAGTATTCGTAAACAAATGGAAGCCGATCTTATTATTGCCAAAGACAAAGCGGAAGAAAGTGATCGCTTGAAATCTGCCTTCCTGGCCAATATGAGTCATGAAATACGTACGCCGCTCAATAGTATTATCGGATTTTCAGAGCTGCTGGATGATGCTGATTTTGAAGCCGATCAGAAGAAGGAATTTGTCCATCACATCATCAGCAATGGAAACAACCTGTTAAATATCATCAGTGATATAATGGATATTTCTAAAATGGAATCAGGTGAAATTACGATCCGGAAATCGAAAATCGATGTCATACAATTTCTGGATGAAATAAGATCGATGCATGTTTATAATGTGGAACAAAAGAACCTCCGGCTCAATATTGATTACCTGCCAGCTGAATCGGACGCTGTTGTTTTTGTGAATGCCGATAAAGAACGGTTACAGCAAATCTTTAATAACATGATCAGCAATGCACTCAAGTTTACTTCCGAAGGTCACATACAGTTTGGATTCCGGCTGGCCGGTGAAATGGTTGAGTTTCATGTGAAAGATACCGGGATTGGTATTCCTGTTGATTATCACCACAAGGTTTTCGACCGTTTCAGGCAGGTCGAAGCTTCCTATACCCGCAAATTTGGCGGAAATGGATTGGGTCTGGCCATTTCGAAAAACCTCGTTGAATTAATGGAGGGTAAAATCTGGGTTGAATCGGAACCCGGCAAAGGCAGTGCGTTTTATTTCACTTTACCAAGGAGCTAGTAAATAACGATTCAGAAAACGACCTATTGAGAAATGAAAAAAATTTCTTTTCTGATTGCTCTCTGTATTATTGCAACAATTGTCAGTGGACAACGTGTTGTAAAAGTGGGTGCGTTTAATTTCTATCCGGGCATATTTCAGGATACCGACAGTAAGGTGAAAGGTTTTTATGTTGATGCCTTGAACGAAATTGCAGAAAAGGAAAATATTAAATTTGAATACGTCTATGGTTCTTGGAACGATGGCCTTGTAAGGATGCAAAACGGAGAGGTTGATATGCTAACAAGCGTTGCCTATTCTGAAGAAAGAGCCGGATACATGGATTACACTTCATTGCCATTGTTAACTGTTTGGGGAGAAGTGTATGTAACTCCATCGTCGTATATTAATGGAATTCTTGACTTGAAGGATAGTAAGATTGCCATCATGAAAGGCGATATGAACGGCAAACGTCTGCAGGAGCTTACAGATAAACTTGCAATTACCTGCACCTTTATTGAGACTCCCGGTTTCGAAGAGGTTTTTAATTTAATCGTATCCGGAGGAGTTGATGCCGGTGTGGTAAACAACACTTTTGGAGCCTCAAAATACCAGGAATTCAACCTTCGCTCAAGCGGAATTGTTTTCAATCCGTTTGATATTTTTTTTACGGTCAAGAAAAATCAAAACCGTGAATTGCTTGAAACATTAAACAAATATCTCGGAGATTGGGAACACGACAGGAATTCTGTTTACAACCAGGCCAGGCAAAAATGGTCGAATGGTAAAGTAGGTTCCATTGTTATCGTTCCCGGTTGGATAAAGAATGCCATTTACCTGTCTTCATTTCTGATTTTTATATTGATTTTGTTTGTCGTTTTGCTTCGCTATAAAGTTAAAATTGCAACCGGTAAGGTGCAAAGAGGTGAAGCCATGTTTAAAGCTTTCATGGAGAATACTCCTGCTTTTGTGTATATAAAAGACGAAAATCTCAACCATATTTACAGCAATAAAATGGTGAAAAATGTTAAAAAATCTACCAACAGTAATGAGTTGAGTTCGGCTAAGATCATTTTTGAGCCACATGTTGCCGAAATGCTCGAACAGACCGACCGAAAAGTGTTGAATTCAGAATTAAAGCAAATAGATCTGCAATATTTCTGCAAAATGAAGGATCGGGAAATATGGTTGCACGATTATAAGTTTTATTTGAAATTGCCAAACGAAAAACCAGCCATTGGCGGGATTTCATTCGATGTAACCAAATTAAAGGAAACCGAACAGGAATTGATAATAGCCAAGGAGCGCGCCGAAGAAAGTGATCGCTTGAAATCATCGTTCCTGGCCAATATGAGTCACGAAATACGTACGCCGCTCAATAGTATTATCGGATTTTCAGAGTTGCTGGATGATGCTGATTTTGAAGCCGATCAGAAGAAGGAATTTGTCCATCAGATCATCAGCAATGGCAATAACCTGTTAAATATCATCAGTGATATAATGGATATTTCTAAAATGGAATCAGGTGAAATTACGATCCGGAAATCGAAAATCGATGTCATGCAATTTCTGGATGAAATAAGATCGATGCATGTTTATAATGTGGAACAAAAGAACCTCCGGCTCAATATTGATTACCTGCCAGCAGAATCGGACGCTGTTGTTTTTGTGAATGCCGATAAAGAACGGTTACAGCAAATCTTTAATAACATGATCAGCAATGCACTCAAGTTTACTTCCGAAGGTCACATACAGTTGGGATTCCGGCTAACCGGCCAGATGGTTGAGTTTCATGTGAAAGATACCGGGATTGGTATTCCTGTTGATTATCACCACAAAGTTTTCGACCGTTTCAGGCAGGTGGAAGCTTCCTATACCCGCAAATTTGGCGGAAATGGATTGGGTCTGGCCATTTCGAAGAACCTCGTTGAATTAATGGGTGGTAAGATTTGGGTTGAATCGGAACCCGACAAAGGCAGTGCGTTTTATTTTACATTACCAAAATTTGGATAGCAACAGATAAAAAGATAGAATATGACAAAGATTCTTGCTATTGACGATATCAGCGATAACCTGATTGCACTGGGGGCTATTATTAAAGATTCTTTTCCGGATTCGGTTTTAGAAACCGCTTTATCAGGTAAAGAAGGCATTGAATTAGCCATTTTTACTGATCCGGATGTCATACTGCTCGACATGATCATGCCCGAAATGGACGGTTTTGAAGTATGCCGACGCTTGAAACAGGATGAGCGTACCCGTGATATTCCTGTAGTTTTTCTTACTGCAATGAAGGAAGACCGGGAAAAGCGCATCAAAGCGCTTGAGGTTGGCGGAGAAGCATTTCTGAATAAACCCATTGATGAACCCGAACTCGTTGCTCAGATTCAGGCGATGCTAAAAATTAAGGAATTCAACAATCAGAAACGTGCTGAAAATATACGCTTATTGCAACTGGTAGCCGATCGCACACAAGAGTTGGAGCAGAGTCAGGCCGAAACCCTGAAATTGCTCAATGAGTCAAATTCGGAAAATGAAAAGTATAAAAATACAGAGGAGAAACTCAGGGAAAGTGAATTACATTTTCGCACATTGGCCGATTCAGGACAGGCGCTGATCTGGACTTCGGGCACTGACAAAAAATGCAATTATTTTAATCGACCTTGGCTCGATTTTACCGGTCGGACACTGGAACAGGAATTGGGCGATGGCTGGGTTGAAGGTGTTCACTCCGATGATCTGCAACAATGTGTCGAAACCTATGTAACCGCATTCGACAGACAGGAGAAATTTAGTATGGAGTACCGCGTTCGCCATTTTAGCGGTGAGTATCGGTGGATTCAGGATGATGGCACACCTCGTTACAACAGCAAAGGCAAATTTATTGGATTTATCGGACATTGTTTAGACATTACCAATCGGATACAGGCAGTTGAGCTAATAAAACTGGAAGAAGCCCGGCTTGAAAGCCTTTTAAAGATTAACCAGCATCCGGCCGAAAGTATTCAGAGTCTTCTCGATTTTGCGCTTGACGAGGCCATTTCACTCACTGGAAGCAAGATTGGATATATTTATTTATACAACGAAAATAAAAAAGAATTCACCCTGAATACCTGGTCGAAAGAGGTAATGCAACAATGTAAAGTAACCGAACCTCAAACCATATACGAATTGGATAAGACTGGTGTTTGGGGCGAAGCCGTGCGTCAGGCAAAACCTATTGTTATCAACGATTTTGCAGCAACAAATCCGTTAAAAAAGGGAATTCCTGAAGGACATGCTACGCTACGCAAATTCCTTACTGTTCCGGTCTTTGGTGGAGTCCATATTGTGGCTGTGGTGAGTGTAGCAAATAAGTTGGATGACTACAACGATTCGGACATCCGCCAATTGAATTTGATGATGGATGCCGTATGGAAGATAGTTCAACGAAAACAGGCAGAAGAGACTATCCATATAAGTGAAGCACGGTTAAAACGGGCAGAAATTGCCTCCAAATCCGGGAACTGGGAACTCCATCTTGATTCACAGATCATGATTGCTTCAGATGGGGCAATTAAACTCTATGGAGTAGAACAAAATCAATTCAAATATGAGACCATTAAAAAAATCCCACTTCCTGATTACAGGCCCTTACTCGACGAAGCCTTAAAAAAGTTAATATTAGAGAATATCCCTTACGATATTGAATTTAAAATAAAAGCAGCCGATACCGGTGAAATAAAAGATATTCATTCAGCAGCCATCTACGAGAAAGAAAAAAAAATCCTTTTTGGTGTTATTCAGGATATTACCGAACGTAAGCAGATGGAAGAAGCATTGCGTGAAAGTGAATCAAAATATAGGGCATTGATCGAATCTTCAAATGATGTAATTTTTTGTGTTGACAAGAATGGGTATTACAAGTTTGTAAATCAGGTATTTGCTTCAACATTTGGGCAATCGGCAGAATATTTTTACGGAAAGTCTTTTTGGGATATATATCCTAAAGAACATGCTGACCACCGTTTTGAAGCTTCTTCAAAAGTCTTTCAAACAGGTGAGGCCGGATCGGTTGAAGTTATGGTACCACTGCCCGAAAAAACGTTGTACTATCTTGCAAAAACCAATCCCATTAAGGATATTCATGGTAATGTGATTATGAATCTGACACATGCCATTGACATTACTGAACGAAAACTTGCGGAGGAACTACTCAAAGAAAACGAAGGCCGTTTGCTTGAACTCAATGCTACCAAGGACAAGTTTTTCTCCATTATTGCACACGATCTTAAAAGTCCGTTCAATAGTATAGCGGGTTTTAGCGACTTATTGGTTGAACAGGTCCGCGAAAAGAACTACGAGGGAATAGAAGAATATGCTACTATTATTCAGGATTCGTCTCAGCGGGTAATGGATTTACTGATGAACTTATTGGAATGGTCACGTTCACAAACCGGGCGAATGCAATATAACCCCGAATTTGTCGAACTCGTTGGCCTCTTGAATCAGGTATGCGAATTGATGAACGATACTGCCCATCAAAAATCAATTACACTCGATCTTAAAATTCCCAGAACCGCTCCGATCATTGCTGATAAAGCAATGCTCTCTACTGTGCTAAGAAACCTTCTTTCGAATGCGGTAAAATTTACCAATCCAGGGGGGACTATAACAATTTCAATTGTTCAAAAGCCACAGGAATTACTGATTTCGTTTGCCGATAATGGTGTTGGTATCCGTAAAGAACAAATAGATAAGTTATTCAGAATTGATCAAAGCTATTCCACTACGGGAACCCTGAATGAAAAGGGAACCGGCCTGGGCTTGATATTGTGCAAAGAATTTGTGGAAAAGCATGGTGGTAAGATATGCGTCGAAAGCGAAGTGGGGCAGGGCAGTAGGTTTTATTTTACGTTACCATTGTTTCAATAAAATATGAAATATGAAAAATACAAAGCATTTCTGTGATGAATTAGAACGATCGTTGTTGCTGCTCGACAAAGATGCATCCGAAAAAGTGCTGAACGAAGCATCAAAACAAGGATCGGCAATTGAGATTGCCAACCAGATAATCGCACCAACTTTGAAGAAAATTGGCGACGACTGGGAAGAAGGATCGCTGGCTCTTTCGCAGGTTTATATGAGTGGAGTCATTTGTGAAGAACTGATAGACAAAATCCTTCCACCCAATCACCCGGTTCGCATTCATCAGCCCAAAATGGCAATTGGTGTATTCGAGGATTTTCATTTGCTCGGCAAGCGAATTGTATTCTCCTCGCTCCGTGCTTCCGGATTCGAACTGACCGATCTGGGCGGGGGTCTGACCATTGATGGCCTGGTAGAAATCATTAAAAAGGAAAAGATAGAAATTATGCTCCTGTCGGTATTGATGTTGCCCGCAGCCTTACACATTAAAGATTTGAAACAGCGACTTGGTGATACAAATGTGAAAATAATTGTTGGAGGCGCCCCGTTCCGCTTTGACGAAGAACTTTGGAAAGAAGTTGGCGCCGATGGTTTTGGAAAAGATTCGTCCGAAGCAATCCAGGTGGTAACTAAATTGGTGGAGGAAATGTTATGAAGACAAAAATGACATCAATGGAAAGGGTGCTCACCACCCTGTCTCACAACGAGCCCGACCGTGTTCCCCAGTTTTTGCTGCTTACCATGCACGGCGCAAAAGAGTTGGGAATGAACATCAAAGAGTATTTTTCGAAAGGCGAAAATGTGGTTGAAGGCCAGTTGCGCCTTCAAAAGAAATACAGAAACGATTGCTACTATCCGTTTTTCTACGCTCCGCTTGAGATTGAAGCTTTTGGAGGTGAAGTAATATACAGAGAGGATGGTCCGCCCAATACAGCATTGCCGGTTATCCGAAACATTGAGAAAATATTTGAACTGGAGTCTCCGAAAATAAGCGAATCGAAAATGTTGCACAAAGTGCTTTTCGCCATCGAAAAACTGAAGCAAACTGCACAAAGCGAAGTGCCCATTATTGGAGTCGTTATGTCGCCCTTTTCGCTGCCAGTGATGCAGTTGGGTTTCGATAAATATCTGGAGATAATGCATTATCGTAAAGACTTGTTCGATCATCTGATGCGGGTGAATGAAGAGTTCTGCGTGGAATGGGGCAATGCTCAGCTGGCTGCCGGGGCCACGGCGATCTGCTATTTCGATCCGGTTTCTTCTTCCACAATCATTCCTCCGGACCTTTATTTCAAAACAGGTTTCAGAATTGCTCAGCAAACTATTGCAAGGATTAAAGGCGCAACGGCCACGCATTTTGCTTCCGGCAATTGCCTTCCCATTGCCAATCTTGTTCCAGGTTCCGGAACTGCAGTGGTCGGGGTAAGTTCGATGGAAAATTTGGCAAACCTGAAAGAAGCGTTTAAAAACAAACTAACACTTTTGGGTAACCTGAATGGTATTGAAATGCGCCGCTGGACAACTGATGAGGCAACCCAAAATGTTCGCAATGCCATTGAAATAGCTGCGCCTGGCGGTGGGTTTATACTTTCCGACAACCACGGCGAAATTCCATTTCAGGTAAGCGACGAGGTGCTGATGGCTATTTCGGAGGCCGTTCATGAATATGGGGTTTACGAAGAGACTGTCGGATAAAACGAAATGCAATGGTTTAAAAAACCTTAATTTTTTTAAGAAAATAACCTTAGTTGAAAGTATATAATAAAATGAGTATCCGGTTGATTACCCAAGTTATCATTTGCCGTCTGCTTCAGCTGACGGATAAAATGATGATCGCGTCTAATGGCTTTAGCCACAGTGCTTTGGGCTAAAGCCCATAATCTTTGCTCAATTTAACCCGTTGCCTAAAGGCGAACGGCAAAGGATATTTTACATTATTCAACTGTATAGGTACATAGGCGGATACTCATATATAACAAACAGGATATAACCTTATTAATGAACAAAAAATAACCGCAAATTCGGTTAAATATTAAAATGAAACGACTTTGTATTATAATATGTAATTCGCTGGCACCAGAGATCAGCCATATTTTGCAAAACGGAGACTATCCAGAAGTCAGGTTTAAAAGTTTTCCTGCAGTTTGCGTTGGTTGTACCATGACCGATCAGCGAATCAGCAAGATTATTGGCGACAATCCCGATCAGTATTCAAAAATTGTTGTCATTTTAAGTTCATGCAGGGGTAAAAAGAACTTCATGAATACCCACCTGAAAAACCTGGAAATCATCCACCTTGAACAGTGTTTTGAAATAATTTTTCCACTGCCAACAATTTATCATTGTATTAATCAGGGTAATTACCTCGTTTCAAACGGATGGCTTCGCAATTATAACCATAAAATACGCGAATGGGGATTTGATGCTGCTTCGGCAAAAAGCTTTTTTGGAGAATCAATCCGAAAAATTCTTCTGCTCGAAACCGGCTTGCCAGGAGATTACCAGACCAATCTGACCGCACTTTCGGAATACATGGGAGTTCCTTACGATATCCTGCCAATTGGAACAAGCCACCTGAAAAGCTTTCTCGATACGATTATT
The DNA here is from genome assembly GCA_945897845.1 of Chitinophaga pinensis. GTDB lineage: Bacteria > Bacteroidota > Bacteroidia > Bacteroidales > Prolixibacteraceae > Aquipluma. The sequence goes on from CAMDGL010000037.1 coordinate 10,082, forward strand.
CTGGATTGGAAAAACGAAGCCGAAAGGAAAATGCAAAACAGCAGGATTGCAAAGCTGGCACGCGAAAGTGCCGACTATTCCCTCATATTCAACCATCTTAAAAATCTGATTGACCATACCGATGAACAAATCATTATCAGGGAAATTACCAGCTTGCTACAGCTGCTGTTAGTTCCTGAAAGGCTTGTTTATCATCAGTATGTCAATGGAATTGAAACGAATACAACTGAACCTTCTTTACCAAACACTTCATCCAATTCTGAAGATAGCATTACCATCGAGATCACACACCAAAATGAAACTTTGGGTATGTTCGAGGTCATCAAAGTCCGCTTTCCACAGTTTATTCCTCAATATAAACCGATGGAACAGGTTATAAGCCAAATTGGTGGGTTGGCAATTTCTAACGCCAGAAAATATTCTGAGCTTGAAAGTACGCGTACTGCTTTAGCTTTCAGAGAAGAGCATTTTCGTACAATGTTTGAACAGGCTCCATTGGGGATAGCCCTGGTTGATTCATTAACCGGGAAAATCAAGAGCGTAAACAGTAAGTTTGCCGAAATTGCGGGCCGGAGCCGGGACGAAATGCGGACAATCGATTGGATGAGCATCACTCACCCTGATGATATTCAGGAAGACCTGGATAACATGGTCCGATTGAATGCCGGAGAAATCGCGGGGTTTCAAATGAACAAACGATATCTGAAACCTGACGGAAGTATTGTCTGGATTAACATGACCATAGAACCAATCAATGTGGAAAACAAAGCCAATCCCTTCCATCTTTGTATGATCGAGGACATAACAGATCGCAAAATGGCAGAAGAGGCAATTAGCAAAAGCGAAGTAAAACACCGAAAACTTATCAATCACCTTACTGCAGGAGTGGTGGTGCACGCCCCCGACACAAAAATTTTATTTGCCAATAATGCGGCATCCGAAATTTTGGGACTTACCTGGGAACAGATGCAAGGCAAAGCTGCAATTGATAAGGAATGGCATTTTACAAAGGAGGACGAAACCCCGCTTCCACTGGAAGAATATCCGGTAATGAAAACAATTTCCACGCTTCAGCCATTGGAAAATTTTGTACTTGGAATTAAAAGACCTTTGAAAGGCGATCTTGTTTGGGTATTGATCAATGCATATCCTGAATTTGATGAAAATACGCAATTGCGGCAAGTTGTGATATCGTTTGTTGATATAACCATACAAAAAGAAGCGTTAATAAATCTGGCCAAAAACAACCTGAAATTCAGGAATCTGAGCCATTCTGCTACCGAAATGATCAACCTGAAATCGGTTGAAGAGATTTACGATTACCTGACCAATTCTCTGCATGAGCAATATCCCAATGAAGTGATTCTTTTCCTGAAAATCGATGAAGAAAACCAAATTTCAAAAATACAAAGCATAAAAGGTGTTTCGCAAAAGCTTATTAATCAAGCTATGAAACTTACAGGGTATGATTTCTATAAAAAAAGCTTCAGGCTCATTCCAGAGTTCAATGAAATGTTCAAATCAGGGGTATTTCATCAGTATGCCGGAGGGTTGGCAGAATTTGCAGGTAACCAGTTTCCGCAAATGGCAGCCAAAGCCATCGAAAAATTGTTGGGCATCCGTCAGATTTATACCATCGGTATTACCAACGGCGACAAACTATTTGCCATTATCCACTTTCTTAACCGTAGCAAGAACCCAATTACCGACAGCGAATACATCGAATCGTTTGTGAAACAGGCCGGAATTGTAATTGAGCGTAAACAGGCCGAAGAACAACTTCGCCAAAGCGAAGCGCTTTTAAGGGAAATGAATGCCACGAAAGACAAGTTTTTCTCTATCATTTCGCACGATTTGCGCGGTCCGCTTGCTTCAATACTTAGCCTAACCGGACTTATTGCCGATAACTACAGTGATTTTTCGCCGGAAGATCTTCAGCAATTTACACGTTCTATTCATAAAACCACCGAGTCAACTTTTAATTTGCTGCAAAACCTTCTGGAATGGTCTCGGATGCAGAGGGGTCTTATCCCGTTTAACCCTGAAACTGTTAATCTGAAAGCGTTTATTGGCGACTGCGACGAATCTGTTCAAATCATGGCAAAAAGCAAATCTGTTGGCTTAAATGTTTATTTTCCTGAAGAATTGGTAGTTATGGCCGATCCAAACATGCTGAAAGCAATTGTGCGCAATCTGGTAATGAATGCTATAAAATTTACACCCCGGGGTGGTCGGATTGATATCACTGCCAATATAGCTGAAAATAATACAGTCTGGTTTTCGGTAAAAGATACCGGCATCGGCATGAGTAAAGAATTAATTGATAATCTTTTCAAAATTGATAAAAATGTTAGCCGTCCCGGAACCGATTCCGAACCCAGCGCAGGTTTAGGATTGATTCTGTGCAAAGAATTTGTTGAAAAACACAAAGGTCAAATCTGGATTGAAAGTGAAGTAGGAAAGGGCAGTACGTTTTATTTTACGATACCCACATCTTGACTATTTTCTTATGATATCTAAGAAATCTTTAAATGATATGAACGATCAGGATAAAACCAGGGAAGTACTCATTAAAGAGCTGCAGGAATTGCGGGATGAAAACGAGAAGTTCAACCAATCAAACGTGACATCCATCTCCGAACGAGCCCGGACTGAAGATGCACTTCAAAGCAGTGAACAGGGTTACAGGTTGCTTTTTGAAAACAGCCTCGATGCTTTTTTGCTGACAGATCCAACCGGAAGCATTATCAACGTGAATCCGGCTACCTGTAAAATGTTTGGCAGAACCGCAGAAGATATTTGCAGGATTGGTCGTAGCGGTATTATGGACACTTCCGACCCCCGATTGAAAACTGCCATGGAAGAACGTACACGAACAGGGCGATTCTCCGGCGAACTCACTTGCCTGCGAAAGGATGGAACCAGGTTTCCGGTCGAGATTTCATCAACAGTATTTACTGACGATAATGGCCAGTCGCGAACCAGTATGATCATACGGGATATAACTGAACGAAAGGAAAGAGAGAAATTGCTTAGAGAAAGTGAAGTCAACGCCAGGGCCATTATGGAATCGACCGACGATGTATTGCTTTTACTCGATAAAACAGGCATCGTGATTGATTGCAATGAAGCCCATGCCAAACGATTTAATACTACGAGAAACGAATTGCTGGGGAAAAATATATTTGACCGGTTACCCAAAGACATTGCTGAAGGCAGACGAAAAATTATTAACGAAGCTATTTCTACCGGAAAACCTGCTTGCTCCGAAGATTTTCACGGTGGTTACTGGAATGAATTTGTGATGCATCCGATTTATGTAGAAAACGAAATTACGGATAAAGTTGCAATCTTTGCCAGGGATATCACCGAACGCAAACAAGCTGAAGAATTAATCAGGGAGAGCGAAGAACGATTTCGGGGTTTACTCCAAAGTGTTTCTTCGGTTTCAGTCCAGGGCTATTCGCCCGATGGCACCACTCAATACTGGAATAAAGCTTCCGAGAACTTATACGGATACACCGAACAGGAAGCGATTGGCCGCAATTTGCTTGACCTGATTATTCCAAGTGAGATGAAGGAAATTGTGAAACAGGCTATCCTGCAAATGGCAGAAACAGGAACTCCCATTCCTTCCTCAGAATTGTCTTTAATGCGAAAAGATGGTTCACGGGTATCTGTCTTTTCGAGCCATGCAATCGTTAAATCTTCGGGAAAATCGCAGGAATTGTTTTGCATCGATATTGACCTCACAGAACATAAGCAGGCAGAAGAGGTTATTCTCAAAAGCAAGCAGCAGTTTGACAATTTGGTGGCACAAATTCCTGTAGGGGTGTATATCCTGAGAACCAAACCGGATTATACTTTTAACTTGGAATACGTAAGTCCTGTAATGGCTGAAATACTTGGTTTGAGTATTGAGAGTTTACTCGCTAATACCGGAATAATTTTCAAAGCCATCCATCCTGAAGATATGGAAGAGGTTGCCCGATTAAATCTGGAAGGAATAATACAAAAGCAGCCATTCGACTGGAAAGGACGGGCTGTTGTTCAGGGAGTTGTGAAGTGGTTGCATATGTCATCATTACCACAGCAACAGGAAAATGGCGATATTTTATGGCATGGATTAATTGTTGACATCACTGAGCAAATGCGTGACGAGGAAGAAATCAGGAAACAAAACGAAAAGCTTCAGGAACTCAATGCCACCAAAGACAAATTCTTCTCCATCATAGCACACGATCTGCGCAGCCCATTCAACAGCTTTTTGGGGCTGACACAAATTATGGCCGAAGAATTGCCAAGCCTGACAATGTCACAAGTTCAGGAAATTGCAGTTAGTATGAGCAAATCGGCCACTAACCTTTACCGGTTGCTCGAAAATCTGTTGCATTGGGCGCGCATGCAGCAAGGAACGATCTCTTTCAATCCCAGGTATGTTTTGTTGGAACCAATCATAGCCGAAAGCATTGACTTAATTCAGCAATCTGCAAAAAATAAGTCAATTGAGATAGTAGCTGATTGTAGCCAGGGATTAAAAGTTATTGCTGATACCGACCTGCTTCAAACAATATTCCGCAACCTTGTATCAAATGCAGTAAAATTTACTTCCAAAGGAGGTAAAGTAAGACTTTCGGCCAAAGTGAATGCTGATAACAACATACAAATATCCATTCACGATACCGGCATTGGAATGAGCAGCGAAATGCTTGCCGGCTTATTCCAAATTAATATCAAAACCAACAGGAAAGGCACTGATGGCGAACCAAGTGCCGGATTGGGTTTATTGCTTTGTAAAGAATTTGTTGAAATGCATGGTGGCCAGATTTGGGCCGAAAGTGATGAGGGAATGGGCAGCGCTTTTTATTTCACCCTGCCTCAGTAATACAATTTTATAGCTGAAATTATGGAATCCATCCAAGACAAACCGATCCTGGTTCAGGAATTTTTTCAGAATCTCCTGAAAGGAAACCGATACAACTGCTCATCAATTGCCCATCAATACCTTGCAAAAAATCCTTCCATCAAAGACCTGTACGAAGAGGTTTTCAAGGTTTCGTTGTACGAAGTTGGACGGTTGTGGGAAACCAATCAGATTACTGTGGCAACAGAACACTTGGCTACTGCTGTTGTCGAAGGAATTTTAAATGAACTTTTCGAACAAATCGTCCCCAAAAAGAGGTATAACAAAAAGGTGGTGGTAACTTGTGTCGAAAATGAAAAGCATCAGGTGGGCATTAAAATGGTGGCCGATGTTTTTGAAATGAAAGGCTGGGAAAGTTTTTTTCTTGGAACTGGAATTCCCACTTCAGAACTGGTAAAGTATGTCCGCGAAACGCAACCCGATATTCTGGCCATTTCGCTGAGCGTTTACTTTAATTTCGCCAACCTGCTGAAGATGTTGGAAATACTGAGAAGTGAATTCCCTGATTTACAGATCATCCTTGGAGGACAGGCATTCAGTCGGACATCGGACGACACTTTGTTACGTTTGGGAAACGTGGTGCTTTTACCTGATTTATACCTCCTTGAAAAGTACATTGACTCGATAAATACAAATCTTAAAACTTAAGCGATGGATAGAAATGATTTAATCGAAACCGCTGAGAAACTGAAACAGGTAAGTGAAAAGAGCGCAGCCGAGTTTAGTTCAAAAAAAGATGCATTGGTTGCAATGATGAATCAGAAAATGGAAAATCGTGCAGACTTGTTGGATATGGTGGGTGCCGGAAATGTTGAAATGATGAAGGACAATCATGCCAATCATGCGCGTTTCCTTGAATCTATTTTCAACCAACATTCTCCTGAAATATTGACAGATACCGTTCTTTGGGTTTTCCGTGCCTATCGTTCCCGGAATTTCAGTTCTACCTACTGGGCAGCCCAGTTGAATACCTGGATCGAAATTTATAAAAAGGAACTTTCACCCGAATGTTATCAGGAAGTTTATCCGTATTACAACTGGATGCAAATCAACATCCCGACGTTTAACAAGTTGGCCGAAGACGAACTTGATGCACCGCTTTCAGCACATTGAGAATTTCTCTGTGAACCTCTGTGCCTGCTCTGTGAACCTCTGTGTAATTTTAGTTTCACACAGAGTCACACAGAGTAAAAACACAGAGAACCACAGAGGTTGAAAATGATTTTTATAAGCTGCAGTTTTGGATATAAATGAATGTAATGGAACCGCAATCTAAGAACAACCACATCTCCGACTGGGCCGGTCTGATCTGCGATCTTTCGCAACAGGGACAATCCGTTGCCATTGGCATTTTCAAT
>CAMDGL010000038.1 GCA_945897845.1 Chitinophaga pinensis
ATGGTTTTCCCTGATAGATGTCAGAATTTTTTTTTGTCTGAAAGGATTCAAGAACTCCGAAACCCAGAATAGCAAACCCAATGGATAAAGCGACAAATCTAATTTTTGTATTCATAAATATAAATTCTATTTAAATACTTTATTTCATGGCTTTACAAAAGTACTGAAAATATTGTACCACGGACAATATGCTATAAAAATATTTACTTTTGTAATAATATTAGATTTTTTGATGGTGTGGTTATTTGTGTCTATTTTAGCGGCCTGTTGCGTATGCGCAATGGTTTTCGACCAAGTAGTTGAAAAATTTCAATCCCTATCAGACTAAATTATGGTTTTAAAAAGTATAGAAATAAAGTCAGTAAAGAATAGTCCCCAAATTGATAAGAGTGATTTTCAAGGGACTCAGAATAAAATTAGAGTACTACAGATTATCAGGAATGAAAAGGAAATTACGCGCTCCGAAATCATTCGGATATCCGGACTCAGTGCGCCTACGGTCACACGAATTGTGGAAAGTCTGGTTCAACTTAATCTGATTCAGACCGAAGGATTAGGCTCATCTGTTGGTGGCAGGCCGCCTCAATTGATCCGATTTCAATCCAGGGAAAATTACGTGATTGGAATTGATTTGGGAGCCACCTTTATCCGCTCGGCACTTTCAAATCTCGATGGCGAATTTATTTTCGAGATACATGTCCCGACCAACTTAAAAAAGGGATTTGACGGGGTGATGGAGCAGGTTGGCGAATTAATCGGCCGTCTGAGTGAACGGGCTCAACAAAATTCGTTTCCAATCTGGGGTATTGGTATTGCTGTTTGTGGAATGGTAAATAAAAATTCCAGTATCGTTGAATACTCTCCAATTTTTGGTTGGAAAAACGTCAATATACAGGAAGCGCTTTCGAAATACACCAACTTAAATATTACCCTTGGCAATGTTACTCATCTGATTGCTTTGGGCGAATTATTGTATGGCGTGGGAAAGGACTACCGAAATTTTATCTGCATGAATGTGGGTTATGGCATTGGTTCAGGAATTATCGTAGACGGTAAACTTTTTGGGGGTGCCGATGGAATTGCGGGAGAAGTTGGGCATATCGTCATCGATAAAAATAGCAATCGGGAAGGTCTTGAAGGAGTTACAGGCACATTGGAAGCACTTGCATCGGGATATGGCTTGGCTGATATTGCACGTGAACAGGCTAAAATGAATAAAGACAGCTCTTTGTTTTCGGTTGATTCAGAAGATATTGACGCGAAATTGGTTTTTGAGGCTGCAAAAAACGGTGATCGTTTGGCTAATGAGATTCTGGATGGAGTTGCTGGTCATTTGAGCGTTGGAATTGATACACTAATCAAACTTTTTAATACTGAATGCATGGTTTTATCAGGCGGATTAGTGCAGAATGATGATGTTCTTATAAATAAGATACGTACCCAGGTTTCGAATTACTCATTAAGTGGTGTTTCGCGCACTGTGCCTATCCTTCACGCGGGTTTCGGTGAAAATGCCGCCCTGATGGGATCCTTCTCCCTGATACTTGAAAAAATCCTTTTGCTGGAAAGTTTTGAATAAGGATTCCATCCCAATTTCGAAGAATGGAATCCCTATTATCTTATTTTTCAAGCTGTAAAACCAGATAAGAATGAGGTTTCAGTTCCAGATTTAATATTGTTTTAGTTACGGGTGGCTGGCGCCTTCCCTGAAAATATTCCTTTTTTTCTCCTGAAATTTCTTCTCCTGAAACCAGATTTTTCGCCTTCGAAAATCCATCCGCCAAGCGAAGTTTTACCTGCCGTGTTTCGTCTGCAAACGATTCAACAATCACAGTATTGTTATCGTAAACAAAAAGGCTGGTATAACCCGAAGCTTCAAGTAAAGCGGGCATTTCCGGCGTAAGTATTTCTTTTAACCGGGAAAGAACATCAACCGGAAAGTGATACAAATCAATCACATTGTCCGGAATAGTCAGCACATATAATTTCCCTTTGGAATAGTCAGCCCGATGGATGATCGGCCAGCCGTTTGTTTTATCGAATGCCGAAACTACTTCCCATGAGTCGTTGGTGTTGTACCTGATTTGCGGTATGATGATTTTCTGTTCAATAACCGAATGTGGACCCCAAGATGCGGCGAATTCCTTTACGGAGGCTTTTTGTCCATTCATCCGAAGTTCGGCAATATCGCCCAATCCTTTGTCCTGCATAGCATTCAGAAATCCTGAAGTAACCATCACATCTCTACCCGACTGCAATTGCTTTTTTATTTTGGCAACAATTTCAGGATCGGATTTGGCCTGTTCTGAGAGGAAAACAATCGGTTCGTTCTCTGGAAATTCTGAAACAATATCCATCGGCACACCAATCATTCCCATGTAATTCTGAAGAAATTCTTCACCGGTCGAATGAAAAGGTTTGTAGCTTTTCACGCCCACCGGATTTCCGAGTTCACCCAAAAACCGGTCAATGGTTTCGAAAGTATAACCTGCTGCGCGGGCGATGGTGGTTGGTTGCACCATTTTGCCGTTTTTATCGGCTACCGGCTTCATCATTTCGTCGTAATTGAAACTGCAAATATCTGTGCTTTGCCAGGCGGCCCGGTCAGTTTTCAGCAACGGACGCTGCAATTGTCTGAAATCGAAAAGAGTAATTTCAGGAGCCTTGGCGAACATTGTCAACCAAAGTTGTTCGGCATACCGGTCCATGTATGTCAATCCGCCCGGATCGACCCAGCCACCGCCGTTTTTACCGGGTTTGAGGTTCTCAAAATACCTGAAGATCAAATAACCCAAATAAGGTTGCAAATGCTGATTGCCCGATGGATCGCGGGTTTCGGTACCAGTGTACAAGCCATCGAACATTTTGGGCTCGTTTTCAAGGTTAAAACCGCAACCCTGAAAATGATCGTACCAGTTCGGATATTTGATCACCACTTTTATTTTCGGATTCACCTTTTTGGCAGCATCAATCACCAGTTCCCGGGCAGCCTGCGTCATGAGGCCAAGCCGGTAATCAGTCCAGCTTTTCGTAGCTTTTGCTTTGATGCAGAGGTCGCATTTGCAACTGGTAAAAAAGAAATCGTCAAGAATCAGCTCGTCAAAATGTTTGGCAGTGAACTCCACAATTTCTTTCACTTTTTTTCGATGCTCCGGATTGGTGTAGCAAAACGTTTCGAAGTTGTTGCTTTCGTTCACTGTAAGTGTAATTCCTCCGGCAGTTCTGACTCCGCGATCGGCGAAGAATTTTTTCGCTTTCAGTAAAGTTGCTTCATCCACAATCAACAAATCTCGGTGGGTTTCAAGGTAGATTTTATCCACATGCACCTGTCTGGTAACTTCGTCCCAAATAGGTTCAATATAATTGAGATCCCCCATTTTAGCTGTTTCGTAAGAACGGGAATAAACAGCCACTTTGAAATTTTTATAGGGCTCGCCTGCCATTGCAGAAGTAGAAAATAACGTCATAAGAAGAAAAAGCCTCCCCCAACCCCTCCGAAGGAGGGGAGGAAGAACCTTCGCGAGCATATTTGTTTTTTTTGTCATTCTTATTATGTAAGAATAGTTAGTTTTTCTTAATTTTTAACAGCAAAGCCTCTCCGTTTTGGGAAGAGCTTGATGAGGGGACTGTGCTTTTTAAGCCCCCTCTTTGGGAGGGGGTTTGGGGGAGGCTCTGGGGTCGGGGTAGGTCTTATTTTCCAACAAATCCGGCCAGTGCATAAACCAGCGCTCCCTGCCAGTTAATGGCGATTTCGTTGGTTCGGTAATCTCCTTCTTCGTCTTTCCATCCGGTTGCCGAATGCCCGCCGCCGACAATGTATCCCGGCCATGGTTCCACTTCGCTGTCTGATCCTGAACGGCGGTCGTGCGGTTTCATTGCAGGATTAATTCCCAATCCGGTTACATAAGAGCGGTTGTAATAGTTGCGCCCAAAAATATGCGCAATCGCATCCTGTGAAGTTTGGATATACGATTTGTCAGGAGAAATTTTGTTGGCAACCTGAAGGTTAAGCACCTGACGGGCAATGGTTCCGTTGCATCCCCAATAATACCTTACCAACGGACGACCGTAAACATCAGCTGCTGCATTTTTAGCGATTGAGTTTGCACCTTCCACAATATTTTTCTGAATCGCTTTCAATACTTCAGGATTCTTTCCTGATTTTTTGGAAAGGGCATATTGAAACATTCCCAAATTCGAAACATCTCCCCAATCCCAGTCTTCGTCAATTTTGAAATTCATTTTTGCAGCCTGTTCTTCGAAGTCTTTCAGGAAAGAAGCATCGCCGGTGGTTTCCCACATTTCTACAGCAGCCCAAAGCCGATCGTCAGGATCAGAGGTTTGGTAGCCTCCGGTTTTAAATTCACCCTGCACAAAATTTTTATTTTCGGGATTTTCTTTCAGAAATTTGTAGCTCAATTTAGCCGCTGCAAGGCATTTTTGCGAATAAGCTTTGTCGTATGGTTCGAAATAGCGGGCTGCCTGCGCCATCATGCCCACAAAATCGGCAACGGCAGCCGAACTCCATTCGGTGAAATATCTTTTTTGCTTGTCATCTACCGGCTTGCAAAATGGTTCGAAATTCTTCGCTGTTAATTTATGTGCCACTTTTCCTGAACCGTCGGTGTATTGCATGGTTAGCAGCCAATCGGTTTCCCATTTCATTTCTTTCAGGAAATCGGGATAACCTTTTGCTGTTTCGGGCAAGTCGAGTGATAATTTCTTCAAATTATCCTGAAACTGATCCCATGCCATAAACATCATTCCCACTGTTATTCCGGCGTTTACCACATATTTTCCGTAGTCGCCTGCATCGTGCCAGCCACCGGTTCCATCGCGGCGCACGCCGGGTTTGCCCTGATAATCCTCGTAACCATCTTCCAGGTGACAGGCTTCGTTGGCAAAATGATGACCATCGTGCGTTCCTGAAACTGCAGTGCCGCAACGCCACAAATAAAATCCGCGCATACTGGTATAAAATGCCTGATTGTATATTTTTGGCGATATTTCGAACTCAACGGATTTGGTTCCTTCGGCAGTTTCGAGGTAATATTTGCCATTTTTAGTCACCGAAGAGAAATCGGCTATTGCAACATTTTGGTTCACGTCTTTCTGGAAAATGGGATCAGATAATTTTCCTTGGAAAACGACTTTTTGGTCGTATAATTGTTTAACTACAAAAGATTTGGATTCGCCAACAATGGACGCTTTTTTGGATGATTGAGGCAGAAATCCGAGTGAATTTAATTGTACACTTTGGGTTTGACCTGTTGCTATTAAGTATCCAAGCAGGAAAAAGATGAAAGAAATTAGAAAGGTTGGTTTCATTGTGGATAGGTTTAAGGTTTATATTTATTGTAGATGATACAATATGGGATAAAAATAATATAAATAGCTAATGGTTTATCATTTATGGCTCAGAAATATTTCTCTGGAAAAATCCGAGCAAAATCAGTTTTTTACGTATAGAAATTTATCAGATGATTTGGAATAATACGGTTATGTCATGAAAAAATACACATTGCTCATTTTTAGTATGTTTTTATCGGTTTTTAGCTTTGCTCAAGGTCATTTTGTTGTTGCATATACCGGCAATGGATACAACCAGATGAATATTTACGTTGCGACCGCAACCATTGGAGGATTAGCCCTAGTGGCAGGTGATGAAATTGCAGCGTATGATGGATCAATTTGTTGCGGTAAAATGATCTTGACAGAGCCGATAGTTTATTCCAACAGCGGTACATTTGTAATAATTCTTGCCTCGCAGCAAGAAGGTGATGTTCCAAACGGGTATACTATCGGAAACCCGATTACCTATAAATTTTGGGATTCAAGCCAAAGTATAGAAATATCAGGCATAACATCCGAATATATTGATTTGCTAGGTAATACAATTACTGCTCCGACTTATAATATGGGAACTGCATTTGTGAAACTATCGGTTGCAACTCCGGTTTATTTCAAGATGCAACTGAGCGTTTACCTCGAAGGTTCCTATAATACTTCAACAGGTTTGATAGATACGAAGCTGACAACAACCTCGCTTATTCCACTGTCACAGCCTTATAATTCAGCTACCTCGTACTATGCTGGAACTGAAGTCGTATCTTCTATTCCTGCTGGTGTTGTCGATTGGGTATTGATTGAACTGCGTCAGGCTACTGCTCCTGATTTGGCAACTTCGACAACCATACTGGCCAGACGTGCCGCTTTCCTGAAAAACAACGGCAGCATTGTTGATCTGGATGGAATAAATCCGGTATCTTTTGTTAATTATTCTATAACTAGCGGCAATAAACTGTATCCGGTTATTTGTCACCGTAATCATTTGGCTATGATGTCGGCAACAGAGGCGATTTTAAATACCGGAATTTACAGCTATGATTTTACCACTGGAATTGCCAAGGCTTACGGTGGTGGAATTGGATACAAACAGCTAGGTTCTATTTTTGCCATGGTAGTTGGAGATATTGATCAGGATGGAAACATCTTTGCTTCGGACTATAACCGGTGGGCCATTGAATTTGGTTATACTTCAGGATATCTAAAATCTGATTTGGATATGGATGGTACTGTATTTGTATCAGACTACAACAAATGGGCAATTAATTTTGGTAGAATCAGCGGTGTGCCATAAAACTTGAAACTGGCATATCCTTACACCAGTTCCACTGTCACTTTCTTGAAGAAGCGGGTTTCGAGTAATCGTACAATTCGCCTGACAACTGACTTGCGGATTTCAAGTTCAACGGGTTGATCCGGATCCTGGTGCGCCCAGTTGATGCGGGTTCCAACGATAATGTGAATGTCGTCGTGCTGTGTTAAAAGTTTAACAACTTCTTCCGGCGGACTATCTTCCAGTCGCATGTCGGTGGTGTAATTTTCAAGAATTTCCTCCACGCGTCCCAAGGTCAGAATACCTTCGGTAACGATTTCGAATCCTTCCATTTTGGCTGCCGGGGGCAAGGTTTTCTCCGAAAAGCGGTGCTGAATATCAATTTCCAGATCCAGTTCACGGGCAATAATTTCAGCAGTTGTTCCGCCGCAAATTATTTTCTTTCCCGGAAATTCCTGAATTTTCTTTACAAATTCAGCGTCCTTAATTTTGTAAAATGGAGGTCCGGTAATCAGCATAAACTGGCGGGGCTGTCTGAAATAAACAACTCCGCAACTAGCGTCATCGCGCATTTCGAATCCATCATTCATCGAAGCCTGGTTCAGGATTTTTCGGGCCAGTTTGGTTGCTGAGATTTCATATTCGCGGGCAATCTGGCTTTCCGCAAATTTTTCAATGTTATCGAGTTCCCATCCCGCAGGGTAACGTTTGCTTCCCAGTCCTGACTGAACAATGCCATCGGTCATGAATATAATCCGGTCTTCGAGTATGGGCGAAAATTCTCTGATCCGAAGTATTTTGCCTGCATTTTCCTCTCCTCTGATCGGAATTTGAGATTCTTTTGGATTAAAAACCTGTCCTCTCCTGAAAATTACTGAGCGGGGATTGTCATAGTTGATAATTCGCACCTGTCCGGCATCCTCAATCTCGATGATGGTAAAAGTTGCATAACTTTCTTTGCCGTCCCTGCTTTTCGGAAGTGCGCGCATGAAAATATTGGCGGCAACTTCAGGTTTTGTATGAAAGGAAGCGTAGTTCAATGCCATGGATGCGGTTAAGGTAGCCAACACATTGGCTTTTACCCCATGACCAATTCCATCTGAAAGCACGAGAATCGTTCGCCCTTCAGCACTAATTAGCCTTGAATGGAAAACATCGCCGCAAACAACCTGCCCGTGGTGGTTCATTTGATGAACATCTACTTCTATATGGTAATCGGCCATCTCTTAACGTTTCTTATTTCTTATTCGATATTGGAAATTGGTTATTTGAATTTCCTTTCTTTTACTCGCTGGGGGAGGCTCTTACTCATCCTCTCCGTATTTATAAGATTCGATGATTGAATTAAGCAATTCTTCGGTTAGCGAAGCGTTGTCACCAAGCAGGAAAGCGATTTTCTGAACGGTTTCCAGATTTTGTTTGTTCACGCGTTGTGCACGGCTGATAATTTCTTCGCGCACCAACGACGGAGCCGACATATCGCGCAGCAATGCCCCAACTACCCGGTGTTTATAAATAGTGATTACCGAAACGTGTAGCAGTTTATTCTGGATTTTCAGGTCGCGTTCGATCATATTTTCTCCTGAAATCATGGCTGAGGAAAACATCTTGAAGATAACATCCGGAACCAGTTCTTTCAGATCTGCGCCGCGCAAACCCGGAATTGTTTCGTAGAGTTCCTCTATTTCGGGACCAAACATTTTTGCAAAACCTTCGTTCGAGTCGATCACTTTAAACTCGCTGTCGATAATAATAATCCCCGCCCTGATTTTGTGCATCATGGCCGAAGCGATCACGGTAGCTTCGCGTGCTTTTTCAAGTTTACGTTCCGCTTTTTTGCGTTCAGTTATATCGAAAATTGATCCCACAATTCCTGAAATTTCACCCTTGTCGTCGCGAATAACCGCTTTGTTGAAAACCACGTCGTGCAGCAGACCAGATGCATCGCGGAATTTGGCTTCATAATTCTGGTCGCCCGGACTGTCGAACAATTCCTGATCGCGTTTCGAATAAATCTCAGCAATCTCAAAAGGCTGGATATCGAAAACAGTTTTGCCGATAATTTGCGATTTTGGCAAACCCAAAAGTTTTTCCTGGGCCAGGTTGCAGGCTTTGTAAATGCCATTCCTGTCGCGGTAAAATATCGGAATTGGCAGAGCATCAATGATTTTCTGATGCAATTCAGGATCGTCGATGAATCCCTGGTTGAAAGATCTTTCTTCGTAAATCATAGTGTGTGAATTTCGAACTTAAATTACGAATCTAATCCTGAATATTCAATTTTATTTTACAATTTCTGAAATCACAATAATTATAACTGAAGTGCTATTTCTGTCTCCTTCAAATTCCTTAACTATAACCATTTTAAATAAGCATCAATCCTGATTTAGATCACAGGTATTCGGTAATTTTTTCTGAAATTTGCCGCAAACCCATTTAAAAATCACAATGAAGCTGAAAGATATCGCCGTTGTTTTAAATGCAACAATATCGTGCGGAACCGATAAACTCGACCAAGAGGTGGAAATGGGATACAGCTCAGACCTGATGAGCGATGTGCTGACCCTTGATACTGATAATCTGGTTCTTCTGACTGGCATGGTCAATCTTCAGGCCATCCGTACCGCCGAAATGGCTGATATCCGCGCCATTGTATTTGTTCGCAACAAAAGGGCCAATCAACAAATGCTCGATCTGGCCAAAGAGAACGGAATGTGTATCCTCGAATCACCGTATTCGCTTTTTAAATCGAGTGGCCTTTTATTTCAGGCCGGACTAAAACCGATCTATTGAAAGCCCCATCCCCAACCCTTCCCCAAAAGGGAAGGGAGTCAATGCATAGAGGATGTGAAATAATGCAAATGAGCAAGATAGAATAAGAAACAAGAAATGAGAAAATATTCAAGAATCGGTTCAGTAAGCCCCCTCTTTGGGAGGGGGACGGGGGGAGGCTTTTTATGAAACTACTTTTCACCATACAGGGAGGCGATTTTACCCGTGCCGGACATCCGTCGAGCGAGGTGAAAAAGGTGTTGAAGCAATTGGACATTGATGGAAAAACAATTAAAAATATTGTGATTGCATTGTACGAAGCCGAAGTAAATGTAGTGGCACATGCCTGGAAGGGAACTGTTTCCGTTGAAATTGAAGAGAATAAAATCACGATTTGGGTAAGCGATGAAGGACCGGGTATTGCTGACATTGAGTTGGCAATGCAGGCCGGATATTCAACTGCAAGTAAAGAGGTTCGCGAAATGGGTTTTGGCGCGGGAATGGGCTTGCCCAACATGAAAAAAAATACAGACGAATTACATATTGAATCGGAAGTGGGAATAGGTACAAAAGTTAAAATGGTAAATTATTTCTCATGAGCGGATTACCAAATTATCATGCGTTAAAAGTGGATGCCTCCAAATGCATCGGGTGCACTCATTGCATGAAGGCATGCCCAACCGAAGCCATTCGGGTAATTGACGGGTTGGCGGTTATCGACCACGAACGTTGCGTTGACTGCGGCCAGTGCCATCGTTCCTGTCCGACTCACGCGTTTTATGTGGAGCAGGACGATCTGGCAAAAATTAAAGCTTTCAAATACCGCGTGATACTTTTCCCATCCATCATGATCGGTCAGTTTCCGGAGAAATACAACGAAACACAGATATACAGCGGCTTGAAAAAAGTTGGGTTTACCCATGTTTTCGAGGTCGAACAACCAATACAACTACTGATAGATTCAGTGAACGAATATCTCGGGAACGAAGAAAATCCCAAACCGGCAATTTCCACCTATTGTCCGGCCGTTGTGCGGCTAATTCAGGGGCGGTACCCATCGCTCACTGAAAATCTAATTCTCCGGAAAGCTCCGCACGATCTTGCTGCCCATTTTGCAATTGAACGCTTGCTGCTCGAAGGAGCACAGCGCGAAGAAATCGGCCTTTTTTATGCAACCCCCTGCATAGCCAAAATTGCTTCGGTGAAAAGTCCGGTAGGCGAGCGCGAGTCGATTGTGGACGGCATTGTTAATATGAACCATCTGTACAATGAAGTCATGAAAGTGATTTCGGAAGTTGAAGTTGAAGACAATTCGGTACAGCGGTATAATCTTTCGGAAGAGGGAATTTTGTGGAGCCTGACACGTGGTGAGTCACGCCATTTTGGTTCCAGGAGTATTGCCATCGATGGGATTCACAATGTTGTGAGGTTCCTGGAAAGACTCGAAAACGATCAGGTCAAGGGAGTCGATTTTTTGGAACTTCGCGCCTGTGACCAAAGCTGCGCAGGTGGAATTTTGCTTACCGGAAACAGGTTCCTGACCGTTGAAAAACTTGAACGACGTGCAAAACGCTATCCTTCAGCAAAAGATATTTCTGAATCAACTATCAGCGTTGATATTGACGAACTGAAACAAAAGCTGGACATCGATTCCATCAGCCCGAAACCGCTTTTCATCTTTGGAAAGGATCGGGTGAAAGCGATGGACAAAATGACCAGGGCTCAAAGAATTGTGTGTTCTTTGCCGGGTATCGATTGCGGAGCCTGCGGAGCGCCCAACTGCCATGCCCTAGCCGAAGACATGGTGAACCGCAGGGCGAAAATGTCTGATTGCATTTTTCTGCAGCAGATGTGGGAAGACGAGGGAAAGATTACGGCCGGAAAAGCGCATCTGAATGTGCAAAAAAAGTGGGGAACAGATAGATTTAAAGCAGATTGTAACAAAAGAGGGCGACGAAATGAAGGTTTCTGAAATTATTGAAAAACTAGATTTGAAAGTGTATTCGGGCCAAAAAGGTCTGGATCGCGAAATCTCGGGCGGATATGTTTCCGACCTGCTGAGTGACGTAATGGGAAATGCCCGCGAAGGCGAGGTCTGGATTACCTTACAGGTACACCATAATGTAATGGCCATTGCTTCGCTGAAGGATTTGGCTGCCGTAATTCTGGTGAACAACCTTGAACCGCAGGAAAATACGGTCAGGCATTCCGACGATGAAAACATTCCGGTATTGGGAACCAACCTCTCGACATTCGAAATTGCGGGTAAACTGTATCAATTATTTAATCAGTAAACAATGAGATCGTTCAGGACTGATCTTCATATCCATACGGTTTTGTCGCCGTGTGGCGATCTGGAAATGAGTCCTGCGCGCATCGTTTCGCTTGCAAGCAAAAGGGGATTGGACATCATCGGGATCACAGATCACAACTCGACCAAACAATGCGAATTGGTTTGGAAACTTGGTAAAAGATTGGGTTTGACGGTCATTCCGGGATGCGAAATGACTTCCCGCGAAGAAGTTCACTGCCTCGGTTTGTTCGAAGATTTTGATGCTTTGAAGGAATTTCAGAACTTTCTGGACTTGCATCTCACAATCATTCCAAATAAACCTTCCTTGTTTGGCTATCAGGCAGTGGTTGATGAAGACGATTATATTCTGGAAGAACAGGTCAATTATCTCGGAGCGTCACTGGATGTAAGTGTCGAAGAAGTGGAACAAAAAGTCCATGAACTCTCCGGAATTTTTATTCCTGCGCACATCGACCGGCCGCGAAACAGCCTGTATAGTCAGTTGGGTTTTTTCCCTCCTGAATTAAAAGTGGAGGCCCTACAGATTTCGAAGCTCGCCAATGAAAATATCGTTCGTGAAAAATTCAATATCAATCCTGAAATCACTTTGGTGAAATTTTCGGATGCCCATTATCCTGAAGACCTGGGGAAAACCTATACGATTTTTGAAATGGAAGAACCCACTTTTGGCGAAATCAGGAAGGCTTTATTGCGGGAGGATGAAAGAAAAAGCATCATCCCTTAAAGCCCCTCTCCAACCTCTCCCCAAAAGGGAGAGGCCAGGAATCAAAGGCTCTGAACGTTTTGTCGTTGAATATAAAAATCAAAAATGAAGATGGATTTTAACGCATATACAATCAGTTACCGGGTTCAGTTCCCCTCCTTCGGAGGGGTTAGGGGAGGCCGCCCATGAAAGACCTTTCCCTCCATATTCTCGACATTGTCCAGAACTCAATCCGGGCAAAAGCTACGCTGATTGGGATAGAAATTGCTGAACATCCCAACGAAAATCAATTAATTATTACCATTACCGATGATGGAACCGGTATGAGCCCGGAGCAACTTCAACGCGCCATCGATCCGTTTTATACTTCGCGAACTACCCGTAAAGTTGGATTGGGTTTGTCGCTTTTCAAACAAAATGCAGAGATGACCGGAGGGAACTTTAAAATTGAATCCGAGTTGGGAAAAGGGACAAAAGTGACTGTAACATTTGGACTGAATCATTTTGACCGACCAATTGTGGGCGATTTGGTTGGTACTTTAGTTATCCTGATATGCTCTTCCGGAGAAATCAATTATGTCTTTAAACATCAAACGCTTTCCGGAGTATTTGAACTGGATACCCGCGAAGTTAGACAAGTACTTGAAAATGTAGCGATTAGTGATCCTGGAGTCAGATTGTTTCTGAAAGAAATGCTTCAGGAGAATTTAGAACAAATCCAAATAAGTGAATGATGACAAATCTTAGAGATTATTAGATTCAAACTATTGACCTTTAGCGAATAATGAAATATTCCAAAATAACTCACGATGAACAAAATAAAAAACCTGGCTGATTTAAAGAAACTTCAATCCGAAGTTCAGTCGAAAATCAAACTAAGAGAAAAAGGCGACAGCCCCGAGCAGTTGGTTCAGATTAAAGTTTCGATGGCCACCTGCGGCATTGCATCCGGTGCAAAAGAAACTATGAATTTCCTGATTGAAGAACTTGATCATCAGGGAATTGATGCTGTAGTTACACAAACCGGATGCATGGGATATTGCTATGCCGAACCAACCATCGAATTGACTATTCCGGGACAACTGCCTGTTGTCTATGGTTTTGTCAGCAAACACAAGGCTCAGGAAATCATTGAGAAACACATTAAACTCAATGAACTGGTCGATGGGATTATCCCGGTGGCCTATTCAACAATCGACAACAAATAAAATAAACGGACAATTATGGCCGAATACAATATGCACATACTTGTATGCGGGGGTACCGGATGCAAGGCTTCACAAAGCGAACTTATCAAATCGAATTTCAAAAACCGCCTCAATGAGTTTGGGCTTTCCGACGAAATTCAGGTTGTCCTGACCGGATGTTTCGGATTCTGCGAAAAAGGACCCATCGTGAAAATTTTGCCTGATAACACTTTCTACACCCAGGTTACTCCTGAAGATGTGAGCGAAATTGTTAACGAACACATTATCAAGGGCCGGAAGGTGGAACGGTTGCTGTACCGCGATCCTGAAACGAATGAATTGGTAGGCGATTCGAAAGGAATGGATTTTTACAAGAAGCAGATTCGTATTGCTTTGCGCAATTGCGGTTTTATAAATCCTGAAAACATTGAAGAGTACATTGGTCGCGACGGTTACGCTGCTCTCGGAACCTGTCTTTCAGAAAAAACGCCGGATGAGGTGATTGAAATGATCAAAGATTCCGGTTTGCGCGGACGTGGCGGCGGCGGTTTTCCAACCGGGCTGAAATGGCAATTGACACGCAAATCAGTCAGCGACCAGAAATACGTGGTTTGCAATGCCGATGAAGGCGATCCGGGTGCTTTTATGGATCGCTCCATTCTGGAGGGCGATCCGCATTCGGTGCTCGAAGCCATGGCCATTTGCGGATATTGCATTGGCGCCGACAAAGGGCTGGTTTACATTCGGGCTGAATATCCGTTGGCCATCGAACGCCTGAAAATTGCCATCAATCAGGCAAGAGAATATGGTTTGCTGGGTGACGACATTTTGGGAACCGGATTTAATTTCGATGTTGAAATTCGATACGGAGCAGGAGCTTTTGTGTGCGGCGAAGAAACGGCACTGATTCATTCGATGGAAGGCAAGCGTGGCGAACCGACTGTGAAACCACCATTTCCGGCGGAAAAAGGATACAATGGCAAACCAACCAATGTGAACAATGTGGAAACATTTGCCAATATTCCGGTCATCATTAATAAAGGCGCTGAATGGTTCGCTTCCATCGGCACTGAAAAATCGAAGGGAACCAAGGTTTTTGCGCTCGCCGGAAAGATCAACAATGTCGGCTTGATTGAAGTTCCGATGGGAATTACCCTTCGGGAAATTATATACGATATCGGTGGTGGAATAAAGGATGGGCGCGAATTTAAAGCGGTTCAAACCGGCGGGCCTTCCGGAGGGTGTCTCACCAAATCGTTCCTTGATACGCCGATTGACTACGATAATCTGGTGGCAGCCGGTTCAATGATGGGTTCAGGCGGAATGATCGTGCTCGATAATACCGATTGTATGGTGGCCATTGCCAAATTTTACCTCGAATTTACGCTTGACGAATCGTGCGGCAAATGCACTCCCTGCCGTATTGGGAACAAACGACTGCACGAAATTCTGGAAAAAATAACCGATGGCAACGGCAAAGTGGAAGATCTCGACCGGCTGAGGTTGCTGAGCAATGTAATTAAAGATACATCACTTTGTGGCCTGGGACAAACATCCCCAAATCCGGTTCTTTCAACGCTTGACCATTTCTACGACGAATACCTGGCACATGTCACAACTGCTTCCTGTCCGGCTGGCCAGTGTAAAGCATTGATGCACTATTCGATTGATCCTGACAAGTGTACCGGTTGCACGCTTTGTTTCAGGAATTGCCCGGTTGGCGCCATTTCAGGAGAAAGACGTGCCCCCCATTACATCGATCAGTCGTTGTGTATAAAATGCGGTGTGTGTGTCGCGAAATGTAAGTTTGATGCAGTTTTAATCGGCTAAAAAGTACTTTCTATGGAAATGATAAACCTTACAATAGATCATAAACCGGTAGTAGTCCGCAAAGGAACCACCGTGCTGAAAGCGGCTTCGAGCATTGGGATTGACATCCCAACGCTGTGTTACATGAAGCTGGACGATATGAATATTGAAAATAAACCTGGAGGCTGCCGGGTCTGCGTGGTTGAAGTGAAGGGGCGTAAAAATCTGGCACCAGCCTGCTGCACTGAAGCTACCGAAGGAATGGAAATCAGTACACATACCATCCGGGTGGTAAATGCCCGACGCACAGTGGTTGAACTGATCTTATCGGACCATCCGGCGGATTGTCTGATTTGTGCCAAATCGGGCAATTGCGAATTGCAGGACATGGCGCATCACCTTGGAATCAGGCAAATTCATTATGAGGGAGAAAAATCGATGTACCGCGAAGATACTTCTCCGGCAATTATCCGCGATATTAATAAATGCATCATGTGCCGCCGTTGCGAAACGATGTGCAACGATGTGCAGACTGTTGGCGTTCTTTCGGCCATCAATCGCGGTTTCCATGCTGTTGTGGCACCGGCATTCGAAATGAACCTCGACCATTCTGTTTGTACCTACTGCGGACAGTGTGTGGCTGTTTGCCCTACCGGCGCACTCACCGAAGTTGACCAAACCGGTGCGGTGATTCGTGCACTTTCCGATCCGACAAAAACGGTAATCGTACAAACCGCTCCTGCTGTTCGTGCCGCTCTGGGCGAAGAATTCGGAATGCCTGCCGGAACGCTGGTAACCGGGAAAATGGTTGCAGCCTTGCGCCGTTT
>CAMDGL010000039.1 GCA_945897845.1 Chitinophaga pinensis
CACGAATGTATAAAAACTTGTCTTTGTCGAATTTTCCCAAATCACCGGTTTTGAACCAGCCATCCTGAGTTATTACCTGAGCAGTCAGTTCCGGTTCTTTATAATAACCTTTCATCACATTTGGACCTTTGGCCCATATTTCGCCTTCTCCGGTTTTGGGATCAGGATTGTTGATTTTCAATTCGACGTCGGTAATAGCTGGGCCAGTTGATTGCAGCCGCGATTCAAACACTTTCATCCCAGCCAAAAGTGGCGACGTTTCAGTCAATCCATAGCCGATGCTGTAGGGAAACTTGGCTTCGATAAGGAACTGTTCTACTGTTTTGTCGAGTTTAGCACCACCAATTCCAAAAAAATTAATTTCGCCACCAAAAGTATGCATCAGTTTTTTGCCTGCAATCTCATGCAGTTTTTTCCTGATAAACGGAACTTTATAGAGTTGACGAATGGGCCACTTTTTGGTAAAAGCGGGCAGTATTTTATTGCGATAGATCTTTTCGATGATCAGGGGAACGGCAAACATCATGGTAGGTCTTACTTCAAGTAAAGCTGGCAGTAAAACCGATGGAGTAGGCTGTTTTCCAAGATAATAAACGCAAGTTCCCTTGAGAAGTGGCATCACAAAACCCAGTGTGTTTTCGTAGGTATGCGACATGGGCAAAATCGACAGGAACCGGTCGTTTTCATGCACAATCCTTACACATTGCGCATTTTCGGCGGTAAAGCAAATATTTTTGTGGCTCAACATTACACCTTTCGAACTGCCGGTAGTTCCTGAAGTATAGATAATTGCAGCCAGATCATCTTCTTCCACATTGTACATCTTGTTACAAGTTGCACTTGCATCATGAGCAGGCGATTTTTCATCTTTTGTAATTAAGGTAAAATCTTCAATCCTGATTCTAAATTTTAATTTATCAGCCTTAATCTGATCAATTTTCGAGTTCAGTTTTTCAGAAAAGAAGATGGCTTTTGCATCCGAATGTTTCAGTATGTTTTCAATTTCTGAAGGTAAAAAATCGGGCAGGAGAGGAACCGCAACCGCCCCCATAAAAGTTACTGCAAAATAGGCAATTCCCCAATTCGGAAGATTGGTACTTAGAATAGCAACCTTATCTCCAGTCTGAATATTCAGATCCTCCAAAAACCGCATCAATCCAGTAATTTGACGGTTAACTTCTTTGTAAGTTAGCGGTTTTTCGCCAACCAGCGCCATGGCATTGTAAGTGCCAAATTTTTCTACAGCCTTTCCAAATAAAAACGGCAGGGTCAGTTTATCTGATTTTTCCATGATGTCAAAATTTTGAATTCAAAAGTACAAATCAAGCTTGAATAAACCTATTTTAGCGAAATATTCAAAATAGCATGATGGGTCACCGGTTTTTGTATATTTTTATTTTAATGATCATGTTCTCCGGGGCATTTTCGCAGAATAAATATACGCTCAGCGGAACCATTACCGATGCTGAAAGTGGCGAAGATTTAGCCGGAGCTTTGCTGTCAGTTCAAAATTCCAGTTACAATACCATTTGTAATCCTTACGGTTTTTATTCCATTACCATTCCTGAAGGCAATTTCAACATTGAAATTCAATTTGTTGGCTATGAAAATCAGGTTTTAAAGGTAAATCTTCACTCAAATCAGGTGATTGATTTCACAATGAAACCAGTTAGTTATGAGCTTGAAAATATTGAGGTTCGTGGCAAAAGTGCCGACCACAATGTTACATCGCTCGGTATGGGAAGTTTAAAGATAAATCCGAAGCAGATTGAAAATATTCCGGTTTTATTTGGCGAACGCGACCTGATAAAAGTTATGCAGTTATTGCCCGGTGTAAAGCAAGCTGGTGAAGGAAATGCCGGGTTTTATGTGCGTGGCGGCGGATTGGATCAAAACCTGATTTTGCTTGATGAAGCTCCGGTTTACAATGCTTCACATCTATTGGGCTTCTTCTCTGTTTTCAATTCTGAAGCAATCCGTGATGCTGAATTACTAAAAGGTTCTATTCCTGCCGAATATGGCGGTCGGGCATCATCTGTTCTGGATATCAGGATGAAAGAAGGAAACCTGAAGGATTACCATACAACAGGCAATGTGGGGTTAATTTCGTCGAACCTGAGTTTTGAAGGACCTATAAAAGAAGATGTCAGTTCATTTATGGTCAGCGCCCGCAGGACTTATGCCGATTTGTTCCTGAATTTTGCTCCAGACAAAGATCTGCGTGAAGCTCAGTTATATTTCTACGATCTGAACCTGAAAACCAATTTTAAACTGAATGAAAAGAACAGGTTATTTATATCTGGCTATTTGGGACGCGATAAATTTCGTATGGAAGATCAGTTTGGATTTGATTGGGGCAGCAAAACAGCAACAATCAGGCTCAACCATACTTTCAATGAAAAGTTGTTTTCGAACAGCTCATTTATTTTCAGTAATTATTCTTATCAAATTGATTTATCGGGAGATAACGATGTTCTTCTTGGTTCAGTCATTCAGGATTTCAATTTGAAACAGGATTTTAGCTGGTACCTGAATGCAAAAAATACACTGAAATTCGGAGCTAACCTGATTTTTCACAAAATTGTTCCGGGCGAAGTTGAAGCTTCTCCCGGAAGTGTTTACAATACGCTTGCAGTAAGGCCTCGCCGGGCGTTGGAAACAGCAGTGTATTTTTCAAATAGTCAACAGGTTTCTGAGCGGCTGAAAATATATTATGGCTTACGTCTTGCTTTTTTTTCGAATGTTGGGCCCGGCGATTTTTACAGTTTCGACAGCAAAGGAAATCTCATTAAAACAAATAGTTACGACCAGTTTATATGGGTGAAAACGCAGGGTGGCCCGGAACCGCGTCTGGCTCTGAATTATAAGATTGGTCGTGATGATGCGGTCAAAGCTTCATACAATCGTATTTATCAGTTTATCCATTTGTTGTCGAATTCGACATCCTCGACACCAACCGATGTTTGGCTTCCGAGTAGCGATAATGTGAAACCACAGATTTCGGATCAGTGGTCGGTGGGATATTTCCGAAACAGCCATCGTAATATGATTGAATCATCGGTTGAACTTTATTACAAAAA
This sequence comes from Chitinophaga pinensis, assembly GCA_945897845.1. Classification (GTDB taxonomy): domain Bacteria; phylum Bacteroidota; class Bacteroidia; order Bacteroidales; family Prolixibacteraceae; genus Aquipluma. The sequence continues at coordinate 3,081 of CAMDGL010000039.1, forward strand.
TTTACATAACCAGATTGATTACCGGAATGGAGCCGACTTGGTTTTTAATTCAACCGTTGAAGCTGAATTGGTTTTTGGACGCGGTTGGGCATACGGAGCTGAATTTTTATTCAGGAAAAATGAAGGAAAACTAACCGGATGGTTTGGTTATACCTGGGCACAAACAATGCGGCAGTTTGACCTGATCAATCAGGTTGACCAAAATAGCAAAGGCCTTTCATTTCCCGCTCGCCAGGACATGCGACATGATATTTCGGTGGTCGCAATGTATGATCTTGCCAGGAAACTGAAAATTTCGGCTACATGGGTGTATAATACAGGAAATGCTGTAACTTTCCCAAATGGTAAATATGAGGTTGACGGACGAATTATTGGCTATTATACACAGCGAAACGGTTACCGGATGCCCGATTATCACCGGCTCGACTTTGGATTGACCTGGATCAGAAAACAAACTGCAAAATTTGAATCAAGCTGGAATTTTTCGGTTTACAATGCCTACGGAAGGGAAAATGCTTATTTTATTTCCTTCAGGCAAAACAAGGAGAATCCTGAAAAGACGGAGGCTGTACAGATCTCGTTGTTTAAGATCATTCCTTCAATAAGTTATAAATTTAAATTCTAAACATTGACCAATCGACTGACATACATTTCAGGACTTATTCTGATACTGATTACTTCTCTTTCCTGCGAAAAAGTTATTGAGGTTGATTTGTCAGGATCGAATGAAGCAATTGTAATTGAGGCGACTATGACCAATAATAAATTGCCTTTTACCGTGCTTGTTTCAAAAACTTCACCTTATTTCGGAACAAAAACAAAAAATCCGGTTTCGGGCGCAAAAGTGAGCATAAGGGCAGAAAAGGGAAAAACGAAGAGTTTTGAAGAGATATCGCCCGGAATATATCAGCTTAAAGGTACAATTGCTTCTGCCGGATTTTGGTATATTGCTGACGTTGAGTACGATGGAATTACCTATTCAGCACGATCGTTTATGAATGAAGTTGTCCCGATTTCCGATTTGAGCTTTTCTTATTTCGACGGATTTGGATTTTTCGATAGTGGCTATAAGGTCAATACTTATGTCAGAGATCCTGCCAGCAAGGAAAATTATTACAGGTTGAAGTACTTTGTAAACGGAGAATCCATCGACGATGGGGGAGAAATTACGTTGTATTCCGATCAGCTTTTTAACGGAAAGGATATTGGATTGGGTCAGCGTTCAACTGTTTTTCAGGAAACAGATACTTTAACCGTTGAATTGCAGTCTATTGATAAGGCAACCTACAATTATTTTTTAACGCTTGAAAATATTTCAGGCACAGCAATACAGCAATCAGCTTCACCAGCCAACCCAATCAGTAATTTTAACAATGGCGCACTTGGGTATTTTTCTGCCTATACGTTCGATCGAAAAACGGTAATTGTTAGTGATTATTTAAAAAAATAAAAATAACATACTTATGCAAATAGTGGTACTGGACGGCTTTGCCATTAATCCGGGCGATCTGTCGTGGAAAGGATTAAAAAAACTTGGTGAATGTGACATTTATGACCGCACAAACCCTGATGAAATATTCGAAAGGATCAAAGGTGCCGAAGTGATAATAACCAACAAAGTGGTAATTGATGAAAAACTAATCGACCGTCTTCCCGTTTTGAAATACATTGGAGTGACAGCAACCGGTTACAATGTTGTTGATGTTCAGGCAGCCAGCCGCAAGGGAATAGTGGTTACTAATATTCCGGCATACAGTACCGATTCTGTTGCCCAATTGGTTTTCGCGCATATCCTGAATGTTACTAACCGGGTTGAAATGCACGCCGCATCGGTCAAATCAGGTGATTGGGCGGCCAGTCCTGATTTTTCATATTCGAAAAGTCCGCAAATGGAACTGTCGGGCAAAACCCTTGGGATTATTGGTTTTGGGCGCATTGGGCGAAAAGTTGCTCTGATAGGTTCAGCTTTCGGCATGAATGTGATTTTCCATAACCGGTCACAAATTTCAGATATACCCAACGGAATGAGGCAAAAAATGCTCAATGATGTTTTTTCTGAAAGTGACTTTGTGAGTCTAAATTGTCCGCTTACTACTGAAAATAATGAATTTGTGAATGAGCAATTGCTGACAAAGATGAAACCGTCAGCAATTTTGATTAACACGGGCAGGGGAGGATTGATAAATGAAGTTGACCTGTCGCTTGCCCTGAATACCGGAGTTATTGCCGCAGCTTGCCTGGATGTGCTTTCAACAGAACCTCCCAAATCGGATAATCCAATGCTCACGGCCCGCAATTGTTTTGTCACTCCGCATATTGCCTGGGCTACCCTTGAAGCCCGCCAGCGATTGATGAATATTACAATTGAAAACCTGAATGCATATATTTTGGGAGAACTTCAAAATGTGGTGAAATAATTTGGAAACATCTGTGATTTATATTCGTTATAAATGCTGATAAACAGATTGTTAAAATCAAAATTTAACCAATATGAATAGGATAGGAATGCTTGTCGTAATCACTTTCTTTCTGGTTTTAAGCGGATTTCAACCAAATGACCGGAAAGAAAGCAAACTGCAAAAGGAGAAGGAAATGTTTGAGCTTCTTGAATCAGGGCGTTTTCGATTTATTGCCAGTTCGGCCAGATCATCTCTGGGAAATTTCAATAACCTGGGGGCAACTTATGAACTTATTTTTGACAGTCTGAAGCTAAAAGCATATTTGCCATACTTCGGAAGGGCCTATTCGGTTCCATTTGGCGGAAGCGATGGTGTGAAATTCGAACTTTCTGCTGAAAAAATAGATAAAGCATGGAATGAAAAAAAGAAAATCTATACTTTTTCGACTGAAGTAGCTGATAAACAGGATTCATACTCAATTTACCTGAACACCGGATTAAGCGGATATGCTGATTTGAGAATTACCTTCCGTAACCGCCAACAAATTAGTTATTATGGAATTATCGATAAGATAAAATGAAAAAAGACCAGATATACTGGTCTTTTTCTTTATATTCTTAAATGTCTGCCCCTGGGGAAGCATTTAAATATATTATATTTCTATCTTAGGCATAGTCAAGGTCTTCTTCATCGAAATCCATTTTTAAGTTATCAAGATTTTCATCCGAAAAATCGTCATAAATAGATAATCTTCTTTTTGAGCTCTTGTCTTTCTGTAATTTAGGTGCTTTAATCGTATCACCATCTGTTTTTAAAGGAATTCCACCTTTCTTTGTGATTTTCAGATTCTTGTTTGTTTTCATTGCAAAAAATCTAAATGTTTGATAATTAAGATTTTAAAAATTAATAAATAGGGTTAATATTTGATTGTTAAACTATGAAAAAATAAATAAATATTCCAAACTTCTTGGTTGAAAATATATTTATTTTTTAATAGATACTGATAATGTGTTTATTATGGTTCATTCTGGAAATTTATATTTTAGAAATACGATAAAATGAATTAAAAGTTTCCTGACTTTGTTATACTCAATAAAATTACCATACATTCGTTATACTCATTAAATGCTACAATGCGAACTTTATTTACGATAATTCTGATTTTATTTTTTGAATTAGCTTTTGGACAAAGTTATTCAACAGATAATAAAAAAGCTATCAAACTTTTTGATCAGGCAAAAGTTGCATTCGTAAGTGATTTATTCAGTAAATCTCTTACTTTTTTGGACGATGCAATTAGATTGGATCCAACTTTTGTTGAAGTATATCTTTTAAAATCAGATATTTATCAGGAATTGGATTCTGTCAAATTACAAATTGAGTCGTTGGAGGCAGCAATCCAAATTAACTCGTCTAAATTTCCAAAATTGTATTACACGCTGGGAAATGCTTTTTATAAAAGAGGATTTTATCAAAAAGCAGTCGATTCTTATAAAAGCTACCTAGCTATTGATGGAGCAAAAGGAAAATTTGTTGACAAAGCAAAGCAAAATATTAAAAAATGTGATGGTGCCGTTAAATTGCTAAAATCTCCCGTTCCTTTTGTTTCAGTTAATTTGGGTCCGGATATCAATTCAAGTGATGATGAATATTGGCCAAGTATTACACTTGATGGTAAAACCATAATTTTCACTCGGTTAGTAGGGTCAAGTGAACCAATCAGTCAAAGGAAATCGCCAGTACAGGAAGATTTTTATACTTCTCAATTCATTGATAATCATTGGCAGAAAAGTGTACCTATTGTATCTATTAATACAATTTATAACGAAGGAGCACAATCTGTTTCAACAGATGGTAAATTACTGTTTTTTACTGCATGTACCAGAAATGATGGAATCGGAAGTTGTGACATATACTTTTCAAAAAATAAAGCAAGTGCCTGGTCAGTTCCTCAAAATGCCGGAGAGCCAGTCAACACTACCTCATGGGAATCACAACCTTCCATTTCGGCCAATGGCGAATCTCTTTATTTTGTAAGTAGCCGGCATGGCGGAAAAGGTGGTATGGATATTTGGAAATGCAATTTGTTGGGATTTTCAGCAGCAGGATTACCCGTTTGGGGCAACGCAATTAATCTTGGAGATTCCATCAACACTCCGGGCAATGAGATGTCACCATACATCCATGCTGATGGTAAAACCTTGTATTTTGCATCTGATTACTGGTCGGGATTGGGTGGTTATGATATTTTTTATTCCCGTCTGAAAAATGATTTCGTATGGAGTAGGCCGCACAACATTGGTTATCCTATCAACTCCTATAAGGATGAGCAGGGTTTGGTGGTTGATGCTGCAGGTAAAAATGCGTATTATTCATCGGATCGGCCAGGTTCAAAGGGAATGGATATTTATTCTTTCGAATTGTATAAAGACGCTCGTCCAACTCCGGTTTCATACGTAAAAGGAAAAGTAATGGACAGTGAAACAGGTCAGCCAATTTGTGCAAAGGTTGAATTGGTTGATCTGGATAATGATAAATCGATCGTTAACGGAGAGTCGTGCTGGGAAAAAGGCGAGTTCCTGATGTGTCTTCCACTTGGAAAAGAGTATGCTTTCAATGTTTCAAAAGAAGGATATTTGTTTTTTTCTGAAAACTTCCAGTTAAAGGAAAAAATGGAATTTATCGATCCGTATATTCTTGAAATTAAGCTTAAAAAGATAGAAATTGGTGGTTCAGTAGTTCTGCGGAACGTATTTTTTAACACTGGTTCGTATGAATTGCTCCCTGAATCGAAGGTTGAACTTAAACGTTTGATCGATTTTTTAATTCTGAATAAATCACTATATATTGAACTTGAAGGGCATACTGATAATTTGGGCAGCGAAGAGCTGAACCGGGTACTTTCAGAATCAAGAGCAAAAGAAGTATATATGTATCTGATTGATAAAGGAATTGAAGGTTCCAGAATGACATTTAGGGGTTATGGATATTCGCAACCAATTAGTTCAAATGAAACTGCTGAAGGAAGAGCTTTGAACCGCAGAACTGAATTTAAGATTACCAGAAAATAGTGATTTACTATCGAAGTCCGTTTTTATGAAAGCACTCACAATATTTCATGTCCACAACCAGAATATGATGATCAATCCATGCTTTCAGAAAATTAATTAATTCGAAGGAGGAAGCTAATTTTCCTCTTTTCGCATCGGCCTTAATAACAGCAACTTTTTCAATGAATTGCTTGTGTTCATTGATATGGTCTGATGATTCTGCAAAATTAAATTGTTTGAAGAAAAATTCTTCCTTGTGAAAATGTATCACCGCGTAATTTTCCAGTTCAGAAATAATCCCGACCGTGGTTTGCGCTGCCTGGCCTGACTTCAAAGCCTCAAATAGTCTGTCGAGAAGCCTGAAAATTTCTTTGTGCTGATTGTCGATCGACTGAACTCCAACACTGTATTTTTCTTCCCATTGATATCCTTGCATAATTATTCAGTTTCATGAATTCAAAATAAACTGTTTTTATTGAGATTTTTCACACTCAAATTTGGAAATCAAGACTGAAAGGCATTGGCCCGTCAAGATTATAGGGTGTCGCCTGATAGACGTAATAGTTCAGCCAATTCGAAATCAACAGGTTGGAATGGCCTCTCCACCGCATAACAGGTTCTTTGTTCGGGTCATTATCAGGATAATAATTTGCCGGTATCTGTATGGGAAGGTTTTTCTTCACATCGCGCTTGTACTCGGTGTCGAGCGTAAATCTTGAATATTCAGAATGCCCTGTAACAAAGAATTGACGTCCATTGGGGGTCATCACCATGTTGACACCCGATTCTTCAGACTTTGATACTATTTTCAACTCTTTTACTTTTTCAATGTCAGCTTCCAGCACTTCCGTGTGACGGGAATGAGGCACATAGTATTCATCATCAAATCCCCTGAAGATTGGCAATTTGTCATTTAAATTACGGTGTTTGAATACTCCAAACATCTTCTCAGGAAGCAAATATTTCGGAACGCCATAAAAATGATGCAATCCGGCTTGGGCCGCCCAGCAGATAAACATCGAGGAAGTGACATGTACCCTTGACCATTCGAATATCTCGGTAAGTTCCTTCCAATAGGTAACATCCTCAAAAGGAAGCATTTCTACCGGCGCTCCGGTGAAAATCATCCCATCGTAATTGTGAGATTTCAGTTGGTCAAAAGTCTTGTAAAAGGCTTTCATGTGAACATCCGACGTGTTTTTTGATTTATGTCCTTTCATCCGCAGAAATTCAATTTCTATCTGGAGCGGTGTGTTCGACAGCAAACGGATGAGATCGGTCTCAGTCGTAACCTTGATAGGCATCAAATTGACAATGATAATTTTTAAAGGACGGATATCCTGCTGCGAAGCACGTGATTCGTCCATTATAAATATATTCTCTTTCTCGAGTAATTCTACAGCCGGTAACTGATCAGGAATATTAATAGGCATAATATCAACAATTTAATTTATAATACCGGAATCTCTGATTGAAGCAGAGATTCCGGTAAAAGTTTTGTGAAATTAACCAATTTGGTTCAGGGCCTGATCAAAATCGGCAATAATATCGTCGATGTGTTCGAGGCCAACAGAAACACGTAAAGACGAAGGATAGACTCCTGCAGCAATTTGTGCTTCCTCCGACAACTGGGAATGTGTGGTAGCGGATGGCTGAATGATCAGCGTTTTCGCATCGCCCACATTGGCCAGATGGCTCACAAGTTTCAGGCTGTCAACCACTTTTATTGCACTTTCCTTATCGCCTTTTACATCAAAAGAAAGGACGCCGCCGGCACCATTAAGCAAATATTTTTTTGCAAGTTCGTGGGATTGATTGCCCACCAAACCAGGATAATTTACGCTGGCAACTTTCGGATGGTTTTGCAACCATTTTGCCAAAACAAGCGTGTTCTGAATGTGTCGTTCCATGCGCAGCGACAAGGTTTCAAGTCCCTGAAGCAACAAGAATGAATTGAACGGACTTTGAGAAGGACCAATATCGCGCAAACCTTCAACCCGTGCTTTGATGATAAAAGCAATGTTGCCAAACGGACCGTCAAAATTGAAAATATCCCAATATTTCAAGCCGTGATAACCTTCTGAAGGTTGAGTGAATCCGGGGAATTTACCGTTGCCCCAGTTGAAATTTCCAGCATCAACGATCACACCGCCAATGGTGGTTCCATGGCCGCCGATCCATTTTGTAGCCGATTCGACCACAATGTTTGCCCCGTGCTCAATCGGACGAAATAAATATCCTGCTGCGCCAAATGTATTGTCAACAATAAAAGGGATGTCGTATTTTTTTGCCAGTGCGCCGAAAGCATCAAAATCAGGAACCACAAAACCAGGGTTTCCAATGGTTTCCAGGTAAATGGCTTTGGTATTTTCATCGATAAGTTTTTCAAATGCTTCAACAGTAAGGTCTTCAGCCAGACGGGCTTCGATACCCAACTTTTTAAAGGTCACTGTAAACTGATTGTAAGATCCGCCATATAAAAACGGAGAACTCACAAAATTGTCGCCAATACCCATGATATTTGTGAAGGTTAAAAACTGGGCAGAATGCCCTGAAGCCACACCCAATGCGGCAACTCCACCTTCAAGCGCTGCAATTCGCTGCTCAAATACATCGGTTGTCGGATTCATGATCCGGGTATAAATATTCCCGAATTCTTTGAGAGCAAAGAGATTAGAAGCATGTTCAGCATTATTGAAAGCATACGACGATGTCTGATAAATTGGAACCGCCCTGGAATTTGTGGTAGGGTCAATCTGCTGACCTGCATGTAACTGCAGCGTTTCAAAATGTAATTTTCTTTCGGTCATTGTAATTTATTTTAAGGGTTAAAAATCTAATTGAAAAAAATCTGATGAATTTCTTTAATGGCTTTCTGTGTGTCTTTCTGTTCGACAATTAAATAGCTGACAAGATCGGAAGCACCTGAGCCACTGAGCAAAACGTTAATTTTGTGTTGGGCAACGGCAGTAAATAATTTTGCCGATACACCATGGTGTTGCTGCATTCCATGACCAACTACTGCAATGAGTGAAACCTTGTCTTCAATGATAATTTCACTTACTGAACTTAGCGGCAATTCTTTGCAAATCTTTCGGGCCTGGGCAATTTCATTTTTATTAAGTATGATGTTGATGCTTACCTGTGAGGTGATTACTGAACGAATATTAATTCCGGCGTGGTGAAATGCCGTAGTTACCTTTGCCAAAATCCCAGGTTTAAAACCGACTCCAGGGCCATTCAGTTTCAAAACCGCAATTTCATTGGTATGGACCACACTTTTAACCACATTGGGCGTAACGAATGTTTCTGAATTAATGATCGTTGTCAATTCTTTGCCCTTATTGACCAACCTGAAAACCTGAATGGGAATGTGCCTGCTGATCAGTGGCTCGACAATTCGCGGATGAATGGAAAGCTCGCTGAAATAAGACAATTCAGAGGCTTCAGAATAGGTCAGACGCGGAATTAGCTGAGCATTTGGCACTATCTCGGAGTCACATGTCTTGAATTCTTTGTCGAGTTCCCAAAGTTGAAGCGAATCAGCGTCGATCAGTCGGGTAATTCCGGCGGCAGAATAATCGGCCGAACGTTTTCCCAACCTGGCAATTTTACCACTTTGAGTGATCCCATACGATCCGGGAATTAAATTAATTCCGCTTGATATTGAGTCTTTTACATTGGGTGAATCTTTGTATAAAATGGTCGCATTCCCGAATTCTTCAGTAACAATTAGTCCCAGATTTTCAGGATAAATAATTGTTGCATTGAGTTGGTTTTTCAATAAAAATAATTGCAAAACTGCGGCTGTAATTCGTTCTGAAAAACTAATTACCTGATCTTTAAGTGATAAAGAGAAATCGCCGGTAAATTCAATTCCTTTCAACAGACTTTGCAAGGCATTCAACTCGGTTTTTAGCAGTTCATTCAACTCAGTTTCCTGAAATACATTTAATTTCTGAATGACTGCATCATTGACCTGCTGCATAATCAAAGAGGAAGAGGCGGCATTGTTGATTAACAATTTGATTCCCTGTTCGATACTCTGCTGTATTTCTGGTATAGCGGAAACTACCACAACGGCTTTTTTTCCTGATGCACTCAAAAGGTTACTGAATGCTTCCAAAATATGGAATTCGGATAAGCTGTTTCCGCCAAATCGTACGACACAATTTGACATGATAAACGTTTAAGAAATGAAAATTTGGGTAAACTTTTTAATCGGATAATAGCCTTCAAACAACATGCATAATCACACCGCCTGAAGGCTAGCGCATTATCATAGGCATGGCAGACATCATAAAATCATTGCAACCTCTGGAAGAGGAAACGCAGTAAAAGCTATATTTTGCTGAATGATTCATTTTCGATAACCTGATTTTATAGAGTGCAAACATAAACAGTTTTAGCAAATAGACAATACTATTAATAAATTGTTCAAATAAAATCAGCTAAAATTATTATAAGCGACATTTTCATTCCCGAAAACAGTTTTGAAATTTTCAAGAATGATTCCGCTCAGTGTTTCGTAATCGGTGTTTAGTATTTGTGCAGCCAGTGAATAAATTTCGGTAATGGAGATTGCTTTATCGTCTGTTTCCAAAAACAGACGGTTTAATGGAATATGGTTTAAATTTTCGCTTTTAAACTGGTTGTAAAGTAATGATTTGCCAACAGAAAAATAAAAATCGTGACTGATAAGCTGCAAGGCTGTTTGCTGATTGCCTTGAAAACCATGAATGATCCATGGAATATCTGATTTTGTTTCTTTTTTGATTTTTATGAGTTCAGGAAATGCCCGTACACAATGTATAATCAGAGGTTTATAATGTTTTTGAGCAATTTCTATTTGCTTCGTGAAATACAATCCCTGCAATGCGAAGTCGATTGATATTGATCTGTCGAGACCGCATTCGCCAATTGCAAGCATGTTTTTCTCACCCGCGGCAAGTTCAATCAAATGCAAACACACCTCCGGATCGACCAACCCGATATGCCAGGGGTGAATGCCTGATGAATAGAAGGATTTCTCTTTTGAGAATGGTAAATCCTGGGCAAAAACATTCTGAATTTGAATATAAGTTTCGCTTTTAAACTGATGAGTGTGAAGGTCAATTTCATACATAAAAAGAATGGTTTGAAAGTCAAATTTACTTGAATTTCAAACCATTTTGAGTCCAGTTAGATAATTTATCCTATTTTTGAAACTCAATGGGTTCAGAATATGAATTTTTATAAAAATATATACACTGCGTTTTTAATTCTTTTGATGCTTTTTCCGGCAATGGTAAAAGGACAAATCTCACAGGGTGGAATACCAGTTCGTATCGAAAAACTCAAATCTGTTTTTCCAGACGATTTGATCATTTTACCTTCAGTCGATAATTTAAAGCTTCAGAAATCACAACTTATTAATGCTACTGAGCCAATGCTCAAACCTTTTCAATTTGCCCATCCTTTTGATGTTTCATTAAACCTGAAAAATTCAGGAAAGTGGTATTCAGATAATGAGCTGAATGTTTGGCAATTGAGAATACGATCGACAGGAGCATATTCATTAAATGTAATTTTTGGTCGTTTTAATTTGCCCGAAAAGGCCCGGCTTTATCTGATTGGCGCCAACAGCGGTGAGATAAAAGGAGCTTACACATCTGCAAATAACTCAATCAGTCAGCTACTAGCGGTTGAGCCATTGGCCGACGATGAACTGCTTATTCAATATGAAGAACAGAAAGGTGCAATATTTCCCGGCGAAATTGAAATTTCGAGGATTTCGCATGATTTTATTGGGGTCGCATCTTCAGGAACTCACCGTCCATTGGGAATATCGGGTGTGTGCAATGTAAATGTGAATTGCGATGTGGCAAATGGAACCGAAGAAATCAGGGATGCTGTATGCAGAATTATCATTGGAGGTTCAGAAATTTGCACCGGAACGCTCCTGAACAATACCGCGTTGGATAGAACTCCATACTTGCTGACGGCCAATCATTGCATCGGTACCGAAAAAGAAGCAAGTTCATCCGTTTTCCTTTTTAATTACGAAGCGCCGTCCTGTGTTTCCATTGATAGTGATGTAAGCCATTCATTGTCAGGAAGTAGCTTAAAAGCCTCCTTTGACAGTCTTGATTTTTCACTTGTTCGGCTTAATAACTCGCTTCCTGCTGGTTACCGGCCTTATTTTGCCGGTTGGAACCGCAAAACGCAGGCACCTTCTTCCTCAATAAGTATTCATCATCCGTTGGGCGATATTAAAAAGATTGCGATTGACAAAGACATCGCACAGACTTCATCATTTAATGGAAACTATGTACCCAAAGGATTTTGGAAGATATTAAGGTGGGACAACGGTGTTACAGAAAGTGGTTCATCGGGTGGGCCTTTGCTTGATCAGAATAAACGGGTAATTGGCACATTGACAGGAGGATCAGCTACTTGTCAGATACCAACCAACGATTATTTTGAAAAATTTGCTTTGTCCTGGAATCATCGCAGCGAGACCAGTAAACAACTGAAATTCTGGCTGGACCCGATAAATTCTGATGCGGAAATGCTGGATGGTTTAGCGCCCGATCCTGGCAGAAATCTTTGTAAACCATTTACAAATTTTAAAGACAAAGATGTTTATTCAGCCATACAGATAACCAACGGAATCACCAAAAAAGGATATTACAGCGGATCAAATATTGCCGGATTCACTGATTTTGCTGAGCAATATACATTTGCTAAAAACTGTGAAGTTCAGGGTATTACATTCGGAATTGCAAAAGTAAAGACCAATCCGCTGTTTACACAGTCATTCATTAATGTTCAGGTTTATCAGGGCGAAAACCTACCTGAAATATTGTTGTATTCCGAAAAATTTGAAATTAATAAGTTCTGGATTGATGGCATGAATTATTTAAAATTTCAAACGCCGGTCAAAACCACCGGTAAATTCTTTATTTCGTACAATATCAGTGAATTACATGAAGGAGATTCCATTGCTGTATATATGGCAAACCGCAAATCAGATTCCACCAATACCTTTTTTCTTAAAGATCAGACAGGCTGGTTACCGTATAATTCTCAGAATCTGAGCGGTGATGGATCCGCTTTGCTGACCGAACTAATTGTCTGTAATATTGATACTTTAACCGCTGATACCGTAATAATAGATGATGATTTGAAAGCCAAATTTTATCCGAATCCGCTGAAAGGAGATGAATATCTGACAGTTCGGACTGTTGATCAGATTGACTGCGTGGAAGAGGTCGCCGTTTATGATTTGCTTGGCAAATTACAAAATATTTTGTGCTCTTCCAATGGCCCTAATGAACTGTTGCTGAATTTCTCAGGTAAAAGACCGGGACTTTATTTTGTTCATATTGAAGTCGGCGGCAAGAAAATAGTGGGTAAGATTGCATATATCCATTAATTTTGCATTTTTCAATTCCAGATGAAGATCAATCTAATTTTACTTTGCGTGCTCATTTTAGGCTTTTTTTCATGTGGAAACCAACCACATAAGCAAAACAAAGCCAATTCAAATCAATTCGCCCACGGATTTCAGATTATCAAAATAGGGGAGATCACCCGTCTGGATGTATTTAATCCATGGGAGAATGCCCGTAATTTCGTCTATTCTTACTACCTGATCCCCAAA